>JAAZID010000025.1 GCA_012510295.1 Methanomicrobiales archaeon
CACGTAGGTCGGGACGACGAGACCGATACGGGCCGCGCCGGGGATGTTATCCTTGACGTAATCGATCCGGTCGCCGTACTGCTCCCAGTAGTGCTCATGCGTGTGCGGGAGCCATCCGGTCGTCGTAAAGTCAACGTTTCCGCTGGCTAAGGCCTGGAAGAGCGGCCCTGCATCGACTGCGATCATCTCGACGTCGTATCCGGCTTCTTCAAAGACCTGCTGCATAACGTTGCTGCTCGCTATGGCACAGTCCCAGGTGACGTACCCAATGCTGATCTTCTTCGCCCCGTCTGCGCTCGTATCAGTGCAACCGGCAGAGAAGAGGCAGAGTGCCAGGATAATACCTGTCAGTGCAAGTAGTTTTCCGATCTTTTTTGTCATAACAATCACATTTCATAGTTTCTTGAATTTCTTCTATCAAACAAAGTTAGGTTCATGGTTTACCGGACCGGGATCTGCTCACCGCTCCCCCTCCTGCTGCGGCACGAGGTTCTGGGTGATCCGGTCGAGGATGATCGCGATGATCACGATGGCAAGTCCCGCCTCAAAGCCCATGCCGATATTCACCCGCTGGATGCCTACGAGCACCTGGTACCCAAGCCCCCCGGCACCGATCATCGATGCGATGACGGTCATGGAGAGCGCGAGCATGATGCACTGGTTCACTCCCGCCATGATGGTGGGGAGCGCGACCGGGAGCTGCACCTTGAAGAGTTTCTGCCGGGGTGTTGAGCCAAACGCATCCGCGACCTCGATAAGTTCGACCGGCACCTGCCGGATTCCGAGGTTCGTGAGGCGTAGCGCCGGTGGCATCGCAAAGACAACCGTCGCAATGATGCCCGGCACATTCCCGAGGCCGAAGAAGATCACGGCAGGGATGAGGTAGACGAACGAGGGCATCGTCTGCATGAAGTCGAGGATCGGCCTGAGTGCGGCGTTGATCGTATCGCTCCTTGCAGCCACGATGCCGAGCGGGATCGATATCGCGAGCGCGACTATCGTCGAGACGAGGACGAGCGCCAGGGTGAGCATGGCGAGGTTCCAGAGGCGGAGGTTCCAGATCAGGAGCAGACCGAGCGCGGTGAGCCCTGCCAGTTTGATGTCGCGCCGGGTGACGAACCAGACCAGGATGGTCACGAGGAGGATCAGGATCAGCTCCGGAATGGCGAGCAGGAGATCCTGCAGTCCACCGATGAGGAACCCGAGTACTGCGCTGATGCCGTCGAGCAGCCAGCCGAAGTACTGTTCGATCCAGTTGACGAGTGCCTCGATAGCAGCACCCACGGGTAGTTTAGGTAGACTCATCAACATCACCCCTCTTTCGTGCCAGTGCACCGAGTATGGCACCCCGGAATACTAATCCCTGAAGCCTGCTGTCGTCGTCGACCACCGCCATAGGATAGGGGCTTTCGGCGATCAGTGATATGATATCGGTAAGCGATGCATCCGGCGCCACGGTCGGAACATCGGTGATGACGATCTCCTCAAGTCCCCTGCCCGCTCGTACAGCTTCAAGGGTATCGTCTAATGTAACGATGCCCTTGAGGCGGCGCTCGCGGTCGACCACAAACACGCTCCCGATATCGTGCTCTTCCATGAGGTGCAACGCGACCCGTGAACCTGCGGTGCACCGGGCAACCGGTTCAGGGCGGCGCATCACGTCACTTGCCGAGAGCACTTTTGTCATATCGACACCGGCAACGAACTGCTCGACGTAGGCATCTCCCGGATTTGCGAGGATCTCTTCGGGTGTACCGATCTGGACGACCTCTCCATCCCTCATCAGCGCGATCCGATCCCCGAGTTTCAGCGCCTCGTCGAGATCGTGGGTGACAAATATGATTGTCCGGTTCAGGCGTTGCTGGAGGTCGAGGAGTTCATCCTGCATCTCCCGCCTTATGAGCGGGTCAAGAGCACTGAACGCCTCATCCATCAAGAGTATCTCCGGGTCGCCTGCGAGCGCCCGGGCAAGCCCGACCCGTTGTTTCATGCCGCCGGAGAGCTGGGAAGGCATGCTCGCCCCATGCTCGCCAAGCCCGACCATCCGGAGGAGCTCTTCGCCCCTCCGGTAACGCTCCTCCTCAGGGATGCCCTGGATCTCAAGGCCAAAAGCGACGTTGTCGAGCACCGTCCGATGCGGGAGCAGGGCGAAGCTCTGGAATATCATACCCAGTTTGCGCCGTCGGATCTCTCGCAGTTCGTCCTGGTTCATGCCGACGATATCCTCGCCGCCGATCAGTATCCTGCCGCTCGTAGGTTCGATAAGCCGGTTGATACACCGGAGGAGCGTCGATTTTCCGCTCCCGGAGAGCCCCATCAGGACAAAAATTTCCCCTGGCATAACCTCAAAGGAGACGTTATAGAGAGCCAGGATCTCTTTGGTCTCTTCATAGATCTCTTCCTTTGAGCGGCCGGTGTTGCGAAGTTTCAGCGTTTTCTCTGGATCCTTCCCGAATACCCGGGTCAGACCTTCTACACTGATTGTTGTTTGTAATGATCTTGAGTGTTCATCTCTGGGCAGTTTCTTGAAGATAACGGAACCCTCCAACTTCACGAGTTCTATTTCATCGCTATTATAATTACTCCTTTTGACAAATGCCTAAAAATAAGAGGGATTTTGAAATTTTTGGCATTTTACAGCGCTTTTACAGATAGAACTTTATCATGCCGTGGATCTCGTAAATTATTGCCATTTTGGCGGTTATCTCACGTATAAAGCCTGTTTTCTCCGATCCTGATCTTCTGCCCTCCAGCTCCCTGAAGCCCCGGCGCGCAGATGGATGCCCTCCCTTTTTTTCATCCGGTATGCCTGTGGCCTCGTGGGCATCACGGAGCATTTCTCATGAGATGCGGTCTTGCCCCCGCCGGCGCCGGCCACCTGTGGAAAAGTTTGTAATTGCGGCAGAGTTCTTGCCGGTGCGCCCATCCATACCACTCTTTTATTGTATGAGAGGCCATATCAATGTAGATTATTCCAGACTGTCATCAGGCAGAAATCAAGAACGCGGAGAATTATAACATGGGAAAGGGAAAAGTCGTCTTAGCGTTTTCGGGAGGTCTCGATACCTCCATATGTATCCCCCTCCTGCGCGAACAATACGGGTTTGATGAGATCATCACCGTTGCAGTCGACGTGGGCCAGCCTGAGGCTGAGGTAGCCCGGGCCACGGAGAAGGGCCGGATGCTTGCAGACAACCACTATACTATCGATGTCAGGGAGAAGTTTGTAGCCGATTACATCTTCCCCGCGATCAAGGCGAACGGGTCGTATGAGGGCTACCCGATGGGAACAGCGCTCGCCCGTCCGCTGATCGCCGAAGAGATCGTGAGGGTCGCGGAGAGGGAAGGCGCCTCAAAGATCGCGCACGGGTGCACCGGGAAAGGAAACGACCAGCTCCGGTTCGACTTCATCTTCAGGTCTGCCGGCTACGATATCGTTGCACCGATGCGGGAGATGAACCTGACCCGTGAGTGGGAGATCTGCTATGCGCAGGAACGCAATATTCCGGTAAGCGTGGGGAAGGAGAACCCCTACAGCGTCGACGAAAACTGCTGGAGCCGGAGTATCGAGGGCGGCAGGCTGGAAGATCCGGCGTTTCATCCGCCTGAAGAGATCTATGCCTGGACGGTGTCGCCAAAGAAGGCTCCTGATGTCATGGAAGAAGTCAGGATACGGTTTGAGCGCGGTGTCCCGGTCGCCCTCAACGGGAAGGCCCTCCCCGGCCTTGCCCTGATCCGGGAGCTGAACCAGATCGCAGGGCAGAACGGCGTGGGCCGCAACGATATGATCGAGGACCGGATCCTCGGTCTGAAGGCTCGCGAGGTCTACGAGCACCCGGCCGCGACCGTCCTGCTTGCTGCGCACCGTGACCTCGAACACCTCGTTCTGACGCGGCAGGAGCTCGCGTTCAAGCAGATCGTCGATGCGAAGTGGTCTGAGCTCGCTTACATGGGGCTCGTGCACGAACCGCTCTTCTACGCGCTCGGTGCGTTCATTGACACGACCCAGGAGCGGGTGAACGGCACAGTGGATGTTGGCCTGTATAAGGGCAGCGTGAAGATTCTTGGCCGGAGTTCTGAGGATGCTCTCTATTCAGACGACCTCGTCTCCTTTGACTCGACAACGATCGACCAGAACCACGCGATCGGGTTCTCAAACTACTTTGGACTGCAGGCGCGCCTGCTCAGAAATCTCAAGAAAGAGTGAAGGGGGTGCTTAGAGCACCTTCTTCCCCGCATCTTTTCCCGCTGTGCATTCGAAGACATCGGTGATCTTGACGATGATGAGCGACTTTGCTGGATATTTGTGCCCCTTTGTCCTCACCTGATCGCGGAACTTCTCGTAGTCGGGGCCGGATGTCTTGATCTCTGTTGCGCCCTTCACCTGAAAGCAACGCTTGGTATCCTGGTCGTAGAAGTAGAGCGCTGTGATGGGGTTTTCTTTGAGGTTTTCGAGTGTCTTTACCATGTAGTTATCCATGATCCAGATGGTATCGTCGCTCACGAGCTGGATCGATGCCATCGGCGCCACGTTTGGAATGCCGCTTTTAGACGCGGTAGCCATCGGCATCACTTTAGTCTTTATAAATATCTCCTTAATCTCACCTGAAAGCGCAACCACGATGTATCTCTCCTCCGGGCAGAACAGACCCGGCAGGGGGCTGTAACCTGTCCGATATTGGGTTTATCTGTGTTGACCGTATATAAGGGCTCTGCCGGATGGGTGATCGGGGCGCCATGGGCGGGCTGTGATGGGATCGGTATAGGTCGCTCTCCCGGGCGGCGGGCTGTGGCGGTATGCGCCCGGGCGGGGCCCGGGGGGAGCGCTCCCCGTATGCGTTAACTCTTGCCCCTGGCCCCCTCCCGGGCAATTTCTGTCACGGTCCACTGCCAGGATCTGGTATGTTATCGACAGATGGATCTCAGGCGTCCGGATTTCAGGCGCCGGGATGCCCATGGAAATTTCACCCGGTTTGTGGCCCTGGTTTGTATTGTGCGAATGGAAAAATATAAGCCGGCAGGCGAGGAAAGAACTAGTATGTGTGCCCGCTTTTTGGAGCGCTTTTTCAAACCTGCACCCCACGTTGTCGAAAGCCCGCCTCCGCCATCGATCTCACACGGACCGGGCCCGGGTGTTCCCGAGTACCGGGTAAAGCCTTATTTTATCGTGGCGTCTGTTGAGATGGGCAATACCACAACGAAATGTATCCTGACCGGCACAAGTCTTGAGACGGGCAGATCGTACGTCATCAACAAGACCGTATCCATGAGCCGCGACGTCCGGCCGCCAAAACCGGGAGAGACGGTCTTTGGGGAGACACTTGACGGGACCCAGCTTACGCGCGAGTCGGTTACCGACCTTGTGCGCGACACCCTGATCCAGAGTCACGATGCGGTTCACCTGAGCATCAAGGATGACCTTGACTTCGTCGTCAGGAGTACCGGTGTCGTTGCGGCGATGGATTCTCCCGACCAGGTCGGGGACTTCGTCATCGCCCTTGCAAACGGTTGCCTCGCTGCCGGTGTCCCGCCGCGGAAGATGACACCGCCGATGTCGATCGACAACCTCCCGCCGAAACTCCGGCAGTTCTCATTCGCCGATAAGGTGGTCTTCGTCGGCGCAGTGGCCGGTGTCGTGCCGCCGGTCGGGAGTACCGGCGTCGAGATGGTGGCAAACGAGATGGAGGGGGAACTCGCGATGGCGGGCGTCAAGGAGGGCGCGAAATGGACGCCTGTCGATTTCCGGAACCCCTGTATATCCATCGACTTCGGTACCACGCTCGCCGGTCGGATCACGAGCGATGTTGCCCGCGACGATCCGAATCCCTTCGCCCGGACGATCGGGAACTTCTGCGGGATCGCGGGCGCCATACCCGATGCCATCGTTCAGGGCACCGGGCTTGTGAAGGGGAATAAGGGGACAGCCCTCGACCTCTTTGGCGACCATAGTATCCAGAGCCCGTTCGGGGGGAGGAAGCGCTCTGCCGTCGATGAATACGTCGAGCGGTGCCATGAGCATATCGACATCAGGATCGTCCCCTCTGACCGGACGCGGTTCGGGCGGGTCCCGGTCTGCGCGGATATAGCTGCTGAGTCAGGCATCGCCCTTATCGGGTGCGACTGTGGCGTCAACGGCAGCGATACACCGATCCTCGGGGAGATCGGGCATGAGATCTACGAGAAGCATGGCATGGGTATGCTGACCGAGGTCATCGACCGGGTCTGCGCAAAGATGGCGCTCCGGCTCATCGACGTCACCATCGAGAGCGGGATGGTCCCGCCGAACTCGTCGATCGGGTTCACCGGCCGGGCGGCGATATCGGGGAGGAAGCCTGAGTATATCCTTGCAGGTGTCACCGAACGGAACCTCTACGATAAACCAAACGACCACCTGGTCTTTGTGGACGACGGCCTGGCCCGGGGTGCGGCCCTGATGGGCCGGTGCATGAACTCTCTCGGGAAACCGAAGGCCCCGCTCGGCGGGGTGCGGGATGGGGGATGTATTATGTCCCGCCGGATCAAAATAGGAAAGTAGGATCTGATACATGATGGCTGAAGAAGAACTGTTTGATCTGCTCGTCCCCCCCGGCGTGCCCAGGAAGATGCTCTACGATGTCGTAGAGAAATACGATGTGGAGGTAGTCCGGCGGCCGCAGAAACTCTCGTTTGCGAACATGGATGGAGATTCAAGGGAGTTGCTGGCATTCCGCGGCAAGCGGGAAATCGTCGAAGAAGTGCAGGAATACCTCTTTGCACAGCTCAAAGAGTTTATCGGCGAGTAACACCTTTTTTCAAACATCCAGCCTGAGGGGCCGGGTCAGAACTGCTACCGGGATACGCCAGGCGCCATATCGTACGCCCGGACCCCGCTCCCGCGTCTCTAAAAAAATATTTTCCGCCCGCATCCGCTCAGGGGATAGGTGCGTCGCCGGCGATCATCCGCACGAGGAGCGCCTTCTGTGCGTGGAGCCGGTTCTCGGCCTGGTCCCAGACGATGCTCTGCGGTCCTTCTATCACATCATCGGCGATCTCCTCTCCCCGGTGGGCGGGGAGGCAGTGCATCACGAGGGCGTCGGATGGCGCCTGCGCGAGGAGGCGTGCATCTATGGTATAGCGCCTGAGAGCCTTCAGGCGCTCGGCACGTTCCTCTTCATCGCCCATAGATACCCAGATGTCGGTGTAGAGGACATCTGCATCCCTGACCGCTTCTTCCGGGTCTGTGACGATCCTGACCCTGCCGCCCGCCGCCCGCGCCTGATCGATGAGGGCCTCATCCGGCCGGTAGTCCGGAGGGCTTGCAACCACGATCTCCATGCCGGTCAGGGGAGAGGAGAGTATCCACGAGTTGCAGACGTTATTGCCATCCCCGACCCATGTGAGCTTCAGGTCACGGAGGTCGCCAAACCGCTCGGTGAGGGTCATAATATCGGCCAGAACCTGGCAGGGGTGTTGTGCATCAGACAGACCATTGATGACCGGGACGGTCGAGTGGCGGGCGAGCTCTTCGACGCTGGTGTGCCTGTAGGCCCGGATCATCACCGCATCGACGTAGCGGGCAAGCGCCCGTGCTGTATCCCTGACCTCCTCCCCCCGCCCGAGCTGCATATCCTGGGGGTTTAAGAAGAGCGCATGGCCGCCGAGGTCTGTCATCCCCACCTCAAACGAGACCCGGGTGCGGGTGGACGCCTTCTCAAAGATCATCGCAAGGCTCTTTCCCCTGAGGAGTTCATGTGCGGTCCCGGCAGACTTCAGGCGCTTGAGGCGGATTGCGTCGGCGACGATGTTCTTGAGTTCATGCTCATCAATATCGGTAATTGAGAGAAAGTCTTTCTTCATGCGATCTCCTTCATGTGCAGGCATCGTTTTTCGAGGGTATCCCTGGTGCCGATATCTCTACGATAAAAGACGCGCCCGGAGACCGAGGATGCCGCTTTCTCGGCGATAGCCTCAGCCTCATCGAGGGTCGCACCTCTCCCGACGAACGCAAGCGCCCGCGATGTCAGGGTATAGAGCGCTCCATCCTGTTCTTTGACGTTTGCATAGTAAAGGAGGGCGCTGCCATAATCCCCGATGGTGAGAGGCTGATGCGCCACCGGGGCATCAGGATAACCTTCGGGAACAAGATACTTGCAGACTGTCGCTTCATGGGCGAACATGACGCCCGATGATGCGAGATCTCCCTGTATGATATGGGTGACGATCTCCGAGAAGTCCGACTCCAGGAGTGAGAGTACATTCATGGCTTCCGGATCCCCGAAGCGTGCGTTGAACTCGATAACTTTAGGCCCTTCGCGCGTATTCATGAACTGGCCGTAAAGGATCCCCCGGTACGGCGTTCCTTCCTCACGCATGGCCGCAACCGTCTCCTCCATGATCCTGAGCGCTTCCCTGTAGTCAGATCGGGAGACAAAAGGGAGCATATGGTCGGCCATGGAGTACGAACCCATCCCACCTGTGTTCGGTCCAACATCCCCCTCATACGCGCGTTTATGGTCCTGGACGAGAGGCATGGGCACCAGGTGGTTGCCGTCGACGAATGCCTGGAGGGTGAACTCCTCCCCGATCAGTCGCTCCTCCAGGACAACATCTCCGCCGATCTGCTCGATGTACTCGATCGCTCCTGCCGCATCGACGTGCTCACCCATGATCCGCACGCCCTTTCCGCCGGTGAGCCCGATGGGCTTGATTGCAAGATCTCCGCCGTAGTCCTCAATGAACCGGCGCGCCTCCTCCGGGTCATGGCAGACACGATACTCCGGACAGCCTGCGATACCATGCCGCTCCATCAACCGGCGACAGAACGCCTTATCGGTCTCGATCCGGGCTGCCGCACGGGTCGGCCCCACACAGGGTATCCCCGCTGCCTCAAGGTGATCGACGATGCCGGCCTCAAGAGGCGCCTCCGGTCCGATGACGGCAGCGTCAAGCTCGTTCTCGGTGGCAAATCTCACAATCTCCGGAATACTAGTGATCTTCTTGAGGAGCACCCGCTCCGCGACCCGTGCTATCCCGGGGTTTTTCTGTGCCATTACAGAAAATATCTTCACGCCACTGTTGCAGGAAAGCGCCCTGGTGATCGCATGCTCCCTGCCACCACCACCTACAACGAGAATTTTCATGTCTATCTATTTGCCCGCTTCTAAAAAATGCTTATCCGTTCAGCAGCTCACCGACCCGCACAAGTGCCGAGAGTGATGCGCCTTTCTTCGCCAGTGTATCGCCTGCACCTGCCTCCCGGTCTACGACGGTCACCACCCGGTCGACACGCGCGCCCGCCGCCCGCAGGGCTTCAAGGCCGTAGAGAGCGCTTCCCCCGGATGTGGTCACATCCTCGACCAGGAGCACATCCCTGCCGCTCACATCACCGATGATCGCTCCGGCTTTGCCGTGATCTTTCTCCTCCTTTCTGACGATCGCATACGGCCTTCCGCTTGCAAGCGAGACGGCGACGGCGATCGGCACGGCACCGACCGCCACACCGGCTACCATCTCAAACTCCCAGGTGCTGGCAATGGCCTTTCCTATCGCCGCAAGTACGGCGGGGTTTGTGGTCGCCACCTTGATGTCGATGTAGTAGGTACTCCGGACCCCCGATGCAAGGAGGAAATCCCCAAACTCGATGGCTCCACTCTCAAGTAGCAATGTTGCGATTGGGTTTACCATGGTACTTCTTTTACTCCGATGTAGTAACCGATAATGTTCACCACTCGGTGAAGGAGTGGTGTGATGATGACGATCCAGGCCGCGATGGGTAAAGTAATATTCTCAAACAACCACTGGGGGCAAACCAGGAGGATGAGAAGGAAAGAACCTATAACCAGATCGTACTGGTCGGCCAGGGGCCAGGACTCACCTCGCTCTTTACCAAGCCTCCGCTTGAAGAAACTCTTCGCGAGGTCGCCCAGGAGCGCGCCTGTCGCAAGCAGTATAACTGAGAGGAACGTATGCTGAGGGAGTACGGTCAGATTGAATGAGGATTGGGCCCAGATCTCGATGAAACCCACAAGTACTCCACAGAGCACGCCGCCGAAGAATCCCCGGTATGTCTTACCGTCGCCGAAGATCCTTCTACCATCACCACACCCTCTCCCGAAGTCGATGGGCGTTCCGCCCCCGAGGGCTGCAGCTGCTGAGTTCGGCACGTATGCCGGGATCATGATCCACAGCGCTGCAAGCAGCGAAAAGATCCAGTATCCTACAACAGTATTCTCAAGCGTCAATATTCAGTACAATCAGTAATTATAAAGATTAAAGTGTCGAAATATGAATTACGAAAAAATGATGGGCATAGGTGAATGAATGCTGATAAAAAAGACTAAGAGCCTCTGTCCTACGTGCGGTAGCGTGCTTGACGCCGATATCGTCGAGGAGGAGGGGAAGGTCTGGGTGGTCCGTACCTGCCCGGATCACGGCACGTACCGCGCCCTTTACTGGTCAGACGCAGAGATGTACCGGAGGTTTGATGCTTTTGAGTGTATTGGGAGTGGGATATCAAACCCCCATACGGCCGCTTCACCGGCCGGATGCCCGAATGATTGCGGCATCTGTCCGAATCACCGGTCAATGACGCTGCTTGCCAATATCGACCTGACAAACCGGTGTAACCTTAACTGTGATTTTTGTTTTGCAAATGCACGGGCATGCGGCTACGTCTATGAACCTACCTTCGATCAGGTTGTCGATATGATGCGCATGCTACGCGCAGAAAGGCCTGTGCCGGTCCCCGCCGTCCAGTTCTCCGGCGGTGAACCGACGATGCGCGATGATCTCCCGGAACTTGTCAGGAAAGCAAAGGAACTTGGAATCTACCAGGTGCAGGTTGCGACAAATGGCCTTCGCATTGCGCAGGATCCTGGTTATATCGCCGAATTGAAGGAGGCCGGACTCTCGTCTGTCTACCTGCACTTCGACGGAGTTACCCGGGAGACCAACTCAAAGCTCGCAAGTGACCGGCGCGCCATAGCAAGCTGCGAGAAGATCGGTATGGGAGTGATTCTGGTACCTACAGTCATCAACGGTAGAAACGACCATGAAGTGGGTGCCATCATCAAGTATGCCGCTGAACATATCGAGACCGTCAGGGGTGTCAACTTCCAGCCGGTTGCGTTCACCGGGGCTGCAAGCGAGGATGATATCCGGAAAGAGCGCATCACCATCCCGGAACTTGCAGATAAGATCGAGGAGCAGACAGACGGCATAATCAAGAAAGATTACTTCTACCCGGTACCCTGTGTAGTCCCGATATCGAGACTGGTTGAGGCATATACCGGCAAACCCCAGGTTATGTTTACCACGCACCAGCACTGTGGTGCGGCGACCTACGCCTTCGTCACCGATGAGGGAATGGTCCCGGTCAACAGGATGCTGGATGTCGACGCCTTCTTTGAGTCGGTCGATAAAATGGCGACAAAACTTGCGAAGGGTGGATCGATCAATAAATACATGACTCTCGTCGAGGGTATCAAGGATCTCTATAGCTCTACAAGAAATGTGGAGCAGAAGAATACGGCGGAATTTTCGAAATTAATCGGTAAAACCCTCCTTTCGCAGGACTTCGAGGCACTACAGGAGTTCCATTGGAACGCTCTCTTCATCGGCACGATGCATTTCATGGACTGTCATAACTATGACCTTTCACGGGTGCAGCGGTGCTGTATTCACTATGCGACTCCCGATGGTCGCCTGATCCCGTTCTGCACTTATAACAGCGGCCCGGTCTACCGGGAGAAGGTCTGGAAAGCTTTCGCTCAACCTCAAGAAAAGGAGTCGTAACCCGTCACGCGCCGGGGATGAGATCCTGTGACCCCTCCCTCAATAATTTTCCTTCTCCCCCGGGCCTGGAGATATCCCTGACTGGAGTTAGCGCTGGTGGTATGCCTTTTGTGGCGCCACTCATGGAAACGGAAGTTCATACCCCTCGCTGTTCTGGATAGCGAGCGCGGCGATTGCAAGATCCTGTATGGCAAGCCCTGTGGAGTCAAATATTGTTATAGCGTCAGGAGATGACCGCTTCTTCTTCCCGATGACGACCTCACCGAGGGTTCCTGCAATCCGGTCGGGGTTGTAACGACCGGTGCTTATCGGTACATTGATCTCGCCGGAATGGATAGCCTGGCTACGATCATCGACGAATACCTCAGCCTTTTGCAGAAGCACAGGATCCAGTTCCTGTTTGCCGGGCGCGTCGGCGCCGATCGCGTTGATATGCGTTCCTTCATGGATCCACTCCGCCATCACGAGCGGCGTCGTCGAGGGTGTGGCCGTGGTCAGCACATCACAGTCACATGCATGCTCAATTGAGACGCTCCGGGCGCTGTAATCTGCATAACGGGATGCAAGCGCCTCCGCACTCTTCGCTGTCCTGCTCCAGACCCTGATCTCCTCAACCGTGAGTGCCGCAACCGTCGCATCGATCAGGGCCTCGGTCTGTCGCCCGGCCCCTATGACTCCGAGGGTGATGGCTTGCCGGGGTGCGAGGTATTTTGCTGCCACGGCACCTGCCGCCCCGGTTCGCATAGCCGTAAGTTCGGTGGCGTTGATGATCGCCTCCGGTGCACCGGTCTCCACATCGATGAGCACAGTGAGTGCCATGACGGTAGGAAGACCCCGGGCCCGGTTATGCGGGTTGACGTTGACGATCTTGACCCCCGCAAGCCCGGGTTTCGGGAGGTATGCAGGCATTGTCCGGAAATCACCGCTCCGAACGAGTGCCACGTAGATCTTCGGCGGCATCCGGCAGTCTCCTCTCCCATGCTCCGCAAACACCGCCTCGATAGCCCGGTTTACCTCGGGGTAAGGCGGGTATCCGGAATGGACCGGGTAATACATCATGCGTAGAACACCTTGTGATTACCTGAATGAGGCATGTGCGGCCATATCTCTGCTGGGATACTAGCATAATACATACGACCCCTCTCCGGTCCACCAGAGGGATTAACCTATTGGTGCGAATGGGGTCTGATGGCAAACTTCCCGGTTGTCAGTGAACAAATAGTTTTGAGGTATTAGATCAGGGGTCGCTCTGCCCGGTCGGGGAAGGGTGATCCTTTGAGAGCAGCAGGGAGACACCATGGCCGCAGGTGCGGCCTGTGGTGCATTCTGGGTTCCGGGTGCACGGGTTGGGCGGCGCGCAGGCGATCCCTGAAGTACTTCACCTGGCGTTCATGAGCGAGTATTTTCACAGTAAACGGTACATGCTGAACGATATTTCCTTTACTCCGGTATACATCTCCGGTTTATTTCGGAATATTTATACGAAGCATGGCTGACTCCTCATTAGCATGAATGTCCGGCGGGCGTGGCCGACCACGTATGGACGGAGACCAGGAGTCCCCCGGACGGATCAGGAACGTAACATGGGTGACGTGGAGACTCCCTTTCTCGGTCATGAGGTCCGGTACTCTCCCTGGGCAGCGGAACGTGTGGTTCCTATCTCCGGGGAGGAGGAATCAGGTATCAGAGATACCAGCATCGTTACGAAAGGGAGAACCCTTCGCATGGCCGCTCTTCTTCCATCGGTGAGGAGATTGGCCACCCGGCCACTGGAGACCTCCGATCGGGGTTCGATCCCACATACACCAGGAAACCCGGGTATGAGATCACTGATCGCCGATCCCTCATGTATCCTCCGCGATAGGTCGAGCTGGATCCAGTATGGCACGTACGGGAAAAACTCATCGAGACGAGTAGGGTGGGAACACATCCCCGGGTGGAACATGGCCCGGGAGCAGCAGGGGCACGGGATGCCGTATTAAGGACCGACGATCCGCTCCTGTAGCGAAGGTACGGTCGTCGACGCCTGCTCTAACCGGTATTGCCCGGGACGACCGCGCACTCTCACATACGCACGCCACACTTCTGATGGTTGCCCTCACCATCATCCTCGCCGCCCTCGTTCTGCTGATGCTGCTCGGGATGATCCCCACCTGGTCGTGGGCGGAGCCTGCACAGCCGCCGATCATCATCACCGATATCCTCCACACCAGCACCGAGACCGGGAAACTGACGTACGCAAGCCGGGTCTTCCTCCTCAACAACGGTAGCGCGACCTACAAGAACGATGACCTGAAGGCAGCTTTTTATAAAAACGATCAACCGATCGTCACCGTCGAGACTCTGAATGGCCATCTCCTCATCCCGTCGCACCACTACGGGGTGCGGTATATCCAGGGGGAGGGGTGCCGTGACATATACTGGAACCCCGGTGAGGAGATGGAGGTGGATCTCTCTGATCGCACTTTCAGTCCCGGCGAAAAGGTAACTGTGAAGATCATAGACAAAAAGACCCGGAAGGTGATCTCCGAGTACACGGTGATAGCATGAGGAGACTGTCTCATAGACCATGTATTTCTGTTAGCACGCCTCTAATCTCTTTATGTTTAAAGCGGTACTTGTAGCGGTGGACGGGTCTGCGATCAGTCACCGGGCGCTTGAAGAGGCACTGGATGTCGCCAGCGCCATGCAGGCTTCCGTGCATGCCGTGCATGTCGTCCAGACAGGTGTATACCCGACTATGGTTCTCAATAGCCTTGAGCCCCCCGACATCGCCCAACAGGCGGTTCTCGATTCGCTCGAGCGCGAGGCCGACGAGATCCTTGCTGATACAGAGCAACGGGCTGCCGCCGCCGGCCTCCGGATAACCCCACACAAGCGCTGGGGCCACCCGGGAGCAGAGATCACCGCACTGGCGCAGGAACTCGGTGCCGACCTGACCGTGGTCGGGTCACACGGCAGGGGCCGGCTCGACCGTTTCTTCCTCGGGAGCGTCAGTTCCTATGTCGTCGATCACGCGACATCGACGGTCATGGTTGTCCGGACCACCCTGACCGAACGAGACCGCGAGCAATGAGACGAGCCACCCTGACCGGTTCCGGCACCCGGCCTTCGTACGTGACGTCGTTACAGAGCCTCCCGGCATCTTCAGGGGGGAGGCCATAGGGGCGGATGAAGAGGTCGTGCCCTGTGTGGAGCCTTACGGGAATCCGGTCACCGAGCCGCTGGTATGCCGCGAGTCTCCGGGTATCGCCAGGGAAGCGGCGGTTGATATCCTCTGCGAGCCCCTCCGACTCCTCATAGGTGGTGACGATAACCGGAAGCCCGGTCGCATCCTGCACCGCCACGGGATCGATGATGTTGTACCAGGCGATGACACTCCCGCTGACCATCATGAGGTTGATATCCTGACGCCTGAGTCTGGTAAAGAGCCTGATTATAGCATCGGTCGCGTCTGATCCCCCGACCGTCACCCGGGCGAAAGCCACCCCATCGATCAGGAGATCCTTTCGCATAACAACACCGGCAATTGTGGACTCTTCCCGCCCCGAATAGCTCTCTGCGATGCCGAGGATGCGGAGCCCCGGTTTGGCTATGTGCATACAAAGCCCTTATACCACCAGATCGAATAATAGTATACCGGTCAACTACCCCTCCCTGAAGGGAGGGGCTTGTGAACGGCTAAACAGGACAAAACAGTTAGACTAGGAGGCAAAAAATTGCAGCAGCGTTCTGGGCTACAAGAA
>JAAZID010000158.1 GCA_012510295.1 Methanomicrobiales archaeon
CGGGCAGGAGACTTCTCTTACGGCATGTACATCTACCACTACCCGATCCTGCAGGCGCTCATCCTGGCCTCAGGAAACAGTCTCTCCCTCCCGGCGCTCTGTGGGGTTTCATTCCTGCTGGTGCTCCCCCTGGCGTTCATTTCCTGGCACATGATCGAAAAACGGGCGCTCGCGGCAAAGAACCTGGATCTCGCGGACCTGCGGAGGATCATCAGGCTCCCGGCCGTCACCGGCCCGGGACCTGCCCGGAAGTAACGGGCCACCGGATCTCTTCGAGGATCTCGACCGCATCCCTGATGTACCCAGGACAGACCGTCCGGGTGAGGTTCTCTTCACGCGATCGCTTGAGTCCTTCTTCGGTCGAGAGGTCGCATCCGAGGAGCCCGGTGCAGGATGTAGTGCCGTTCCTGGCGGAGAAACGGGCGACAAACTCCCGGACGAGCGTGTAAGTCTCGTCCTTCGCCTCCTTTTCGGTGCCCCCGGCAGCAAGCCCGATAACGAGGATCGCGCCCGTGACTGCCCCGCAGGCACCCCCGGTCCGCCCCATCCCGCCGCCAAACCCGGTGGCCGCCCGGAGGATGACGTCTTCGGGGACACCGAGGTCAGCCGCAAAGACCGAGCTCGTCGCCTGTGCACAGTTGTAGCCTGTCATGAAACGGGAGACTGCCTCTTCTGATCGCTTCGTCATATGAAGGTAATCTGTGGTATGGCGCTTCAATGTTCTTGCGGCCGCCTTCACCAGACACCGATAAGCATTTACATCTTCAGCCCGGTGTCCGGCAGGATGGTCCCGGTGGCGAGGGCACGGGGCCATGGGTGAGGTGAGACAGATGGCAGAAGATCCGAAGAAGCGAAAGGAAGACCGGCCGCCAGAGGAGATACCGCTCGATGAGAAGGGGGACGATATCGTCTACAGCCCGGTCCCGCCCGAGATCGATGAAGAACCGCTCAAGAGCAGCCTCCCGCCGGAGGCCCCGGTGAGCCCGAAACCACGGGAAGAGCGCGAGATCTCGAAGAAGGGTGAAGAGCGGATCGCACGAGAGCAGGCGGAGTAGCGAGGGGGAGCAGGGGCGACCCCGGAACCCATTATTTTATGGGGATTTTATTCCCTGGATCCGTAGCCCGAACGGGTTCTCGGAGACCTGTGCGGATTTGAGCGGGGTCCTGGCCAGGATCGCCTCAAGCTCGTACCTGGTGTACGCGGCGTCGATCGAGGTCTTCAACCCCAGGCGCATCTCAGCGGGCCTGACGCTCGCCTTCATGGCCCAGACGATGACCGCGTTCATGTTCCGCTTCAGGTCGCTTATGAACCATCTGCCGCCGGGCCTCAGGACACGGTAGATCTCAAAGAACGCTTCTTCTGGCTCGCTCCACTCGTGCAGGGAACTGTTCGAGAAGACCGCATCGAACGTTTCGTCCGCAAACGGGATCGCCTCGACCCGGCCGAGCGTGTACTCGACTCTTGATGCAAGACCGTACTCGCGGGCGTTCTTTCTGGCGGTAGCGATCATGTTCGGGCTGATCTCAATCGCCACAAGACTGCTCCCCTCGGTCTTCCTGAGCCACTCAAGCCCAGGGTACCCGGGCCCCGGGCCGAGCTCAAGCGCACGGCCGCCGGTGATCCCGGACCGGATGACGTCATCGGTCGCAATCAGGCCCCTGTCCCGGAGGTGTCTCTGCATCTGATCGAAGCACCGGACGTCGGGAGCCCCCTGGATGCCCCGATCGGTTTCTATGACCCGCTCTCGCATGTGTGTACTTCCTCGCTCCGCCTCATAATCTGACTTGTTCCCCCCGCAGTCGTACGGGTGAGATCAGATCACCGGAGATAAAAGAATTTGTCGATAGCACAGCGGCTGGATAAGAAGCAGGCCCCTCATTCTGCAAAAAACCCTCACTGACCGGAGCGGGGGCGGTGTTCATCATCCGGGATCAGGCGAGGAGCGCCGTGAGGGAGGTTATACCAGTACTCAATCCCGCTGATCCGTTCACCCGGTCGTTTCAGCTTCACAATGCGCAGGCCACAGCCCGGGTGGTGGCCCCCCTCCCATCCGATCACGCACCCACACTTTCGCGCGCTCGAACAATTGCGAAATACCCGGGGAAAGCGAAGTCCGGGCATTATCCAGAAGAATGCCGGTCGTCACACCAGCGCACAATAGACACTCACAAAAAACCCGGTAGGCGCGGTAATTCCGACTGCATATGCCTTAAAACACCGTTTTTCAGAAATCACACCAAAATAAGAATGGACCCGGCGGGATTTGAACCCGCGGCCTCAGCGTTGCGAACGCTGCGATCTACCCCTGATCTACAGGCCCAGAGATAAGAGATCAGAGTATGATCTCAATATCTAACTTTTCTGCCAGTTCCTTATATCTGTTCCTGATCGTGACCTCGGTCACGCCTGCGACCTCAGCAACCTCGCGCTGGGTGCGCCGCTCGCCGCCGAGGATCGAGGAGATATAAATAGCAGCCGCTGCAACGCCCGTTGGACCCCTGCCGCTCGTAAGCTCGCGTTCACCGGCCTGCCGAAGGATCTCGACCGCCCGGCTCTGGACCTCGCCCTTCAGGTTCAGGCCCGAGCAGAAGCGCGGAACATAGTCGATCGGTGATGTCGGCAGGAGCTTGAGTCCGAGCTCACGGGATATGAACCGGTAGGTACGCCCGATCTCCTTCCTCGATACCCGGGAGACCTCTGCGACCTCATCGAGCGTCCGGGGCACACTGCACTGGCGACACGCCGCATACAACGCCGCCGCAGCAACACCCTCGATACTCCGGCCACGGATCAGGTTCTTGTCAACCGCGTCGCGGTAGACCACCGCTGCGGTCTCACGCACGTTCCGGGGCAGTCCGAGCGCAGACGCCATCCGGTCCAGCTCCGAGAGAGCAAACGCAAGGTTTCGCTCAGTCGCGTTCGATACCCGGATACGCCGCTGCCACTTCCGGAGACGGTAGAGCTGGGCGCGGTTCTTGCTCGATATAGCACGACCGTAGGAGTCACGGTTCCTCCAGTCGATCATCGTCGAGAGACCCTTATCGTGGATAGTGAACGTCATCGGTGCGCCGACACGGGAGCGCTTCATGCGCTGATCGTGGTCGAAGGCACGCCATTCGGGACCGCGGCCGATGAACTCCTCGTCGAGGACAAGGCCACAGCTCTGACAGACGAGTTCAGCACGCTCGTAGTCGTGGACGAGCTGGCGGCTGCCGCACTCGGGACAGACAGACTGTACGCTCTCTTCGTGACGTTTCTTCTCCGTCTCTTTGACCTTCTGCTCCCCCCTCTTCTTCAGGGCCTCGCGCTGCATCTGCAGCTGTTTTAATTTTTCAACTTCAGCCATCGATTATCCACCTATTTTGTAAAGATTTTCTCACCAGCCTGCACGGAGCAGCCGTTGTAGCAGAGAACAACGGCATAGGGAGATGATATATTCCCAAAGATGTCAACTACCTTCCCCAGGGGCTTTAATCGGCGGTCTACAACCTCCCCATAGAGACGAGGCAACCGGGCAGCATCACATCGCAAGATTAACAAGCGATTACTGCAGATACTTACTGAACGACCGACCAACCGCAAAATGCAACCTCGAAGGTACTTACTCTTAGCTAGATATATCTAGTAACGTATATATATTGACACTATAGATATAAAAATGTTTTGCTAAATTTTAAATACTCCTCCTTACAGATGGAGGAGCCGCTTAATATCCTGAAAGAGTATATCCTGCGATTCCGCTTCCGTCAGCCCTGCGCCGAGTGCAACCATCCACCTTGCATCTTCCGACATCATATCAGACGGCGCATGGGTGTCGGAATTGACCACAAGCCGGCAACCCGCCTCACGTGCCACCTGCACAACATGGCCGTTCGTCCGGTTATGCCCTGCACGGGACGTTATCTCGAGCGCTATACCGCGCTTCGCCGCTTCAATCGCATCTTCGATTGCCACGTATCCGGGATGGCCGAGCACATCGACATAATCGCATGTGCAGGCGGCGCGGTTGGTCCCGGGAGCGACCGGCTCCATAACCGTCTCACCGTGGACCACGACGATCTCGGCACCACGCCGCTTCGCGTCCCGCGCAAGCCCCGGTATCAGGGATGGTGGAACGTGGGTGAGCTCCACCCCGACGAGCAGGTTCACACCGTAACACCGCGCCGAGCCCCGGACCTCGCTCACCGCCTCCACAAGGTGCGCAAGGTTGGATGCATCCGCATGATCGGTTATGGCGATCGTCTCGTAGCCGAGAACAGCCGCGCGCCGGATGAGCTCCGTCGGGAGCATCTCACCATCGGAGAGGATGGTGTGGGTATGCAGGTCGTACATCCCGGTCATTTCCGGCTCCCGAGGCGTTTTGCAACCCGCCGGATCAGGTCTTCCTTGTTTCCATCCCACTCCACCACAACACGACCTTCGCGCTCCATCCACCGGGCGGGGTGGTGGTGCTCCTCCCGGCGATAGGAAGCCTTCATCTTCCGGAGTGCCGTCTCGATAGCAGCGAGATCGGGGGACTTCACACCGAGCCCCTTCGGGACACGGCGCCCCTCCCGCCGCTTCAGTGTGGCGTCGAAATAACAGGGGTACAGGATGCGTTCTGCGCTCATTATCGTAGAGGTTGGGTGTTAACCTATAAACACATCATGATCAATAGTACTAACCATGCACCATATAGACGTCCATATAGAGAAGGATATCTACGACGTCAACAACCGAATCGCAGATGCCAACGCAAAGCTCCTCAAAGAGCACGGCATTCGGGCGTTCGATCTCCTCGGCGCGATAGGCTCCGGGAAGACCGCCACGATCGAGCGTCTCACCCCCCTGATCCGGGAGCGGGGGCTCCGCGTCGGCGCTATCGCAGGAGACGTTTACGGCGACGACGACTTCCAGCGGATCGTCGCCCTCGGGGTTCCGGCCTACAACGCAAACACTGGAAAGGAGTGTCATCTCGACGCCCACCTGGTGGAGCACGCCATCGAACACCTCCCGCTTGATGATATCGATATCCTCTTCATCGAGAACGTGGGCAACATGGTCTGTCCGACGGACTTCCGGCTGGGCGCCGAGAAGAGGATCGTCGTCATCAGTTCCACCGAGGGAGACGACGTGGTGAACAAACACCCGATGATGTTTCGCGGGAGCAACATCGGTGTCATCAACAAGGTCGACCTCGCCCCGTTCGTCGGCGCCAACCTCGACCGGATGGAGCAGGATATGCGCCGCTACAACCCGGAGATGCAGACATTCCGGACGAATATGAAGACAGGGGAGGGACTCAAGGAACTGCTGGGCGCGATCCTCGCGTGATCAGCACGGTTAAATATCCACACCCCGAATAGTTATAGCACTTTAACGAGTGATCGCAACCCTACGACGGGCAATCGCGTCCTCAACAGAGTATATTGGTGGTCACATGCAGTGGCAAGGAAGATCAGTACGGAAGTCAACGGGTGGACGCTACCACACCTCCCAGGGCAAGAAGCGGTCGGAGATCGGACGAGCTCCGGCGGAGACACACATCGGTGAAGAGCGCAGGAAGATTATCCGCACCTACGGGGGCAACCAGAAAGTCCGGGCACTCCGGATGGACTACGCGGCAGTCGCTGACCCCGCAACCGGCGAGACGAAGAAGGCGAAGATAGAGGCGGTTGAGGCAAACAGCGCAAACCCAAACTACGTCAGGCGGGGCCTCCTGACCAAAGGCGCTATCATCAGGACCGATATAGGGCGCGCACGGATCGTCAGCAGACCCGGTCAGGACGGCGTCGTGAACGCAGTCCTGCTGGCGTAATATCTTTTTTACAATCGGCTTCCCGGGGAGATCCCCTACGGTCAGGTTCAGGGAGCGGGCGCTACACCTGCTACACCGGGCGTCACACCATCACAATACTTCCCACAAGATCGGCGCTGACGGGCCCTCGTGCGAGGTAACGCTCGAGTGCCTCGATCACGCTGGTATCCAGGTCCTCCCGGCCCTCCCCGTAGCCCTCCGGTACGCCCTGGCTGGTGGCGAACACAACCCGGTAGACGGCGTCCGGGTCAAGCCTCTTCCCCCCCGCGAAGAACTCCTGGATGCGGAGCCCGGGAGCATTCTCGAGTTTACAGTAGAGGTTGACTCCCATACACCGCTTCACGTAGCCGCCCATCTGCTCGTAGGGATCGCGCGCGAAGGTTCGCTCCAGGTTCTCCTCCATCATCGCGCGCATCTCTCTGCCGGTAATCTCGACCGTCGAGACGGGGGGATCTTCCGGCACCATATTCCAGAGGTCGTTTACCGTGATCAGGCCCGGCGGCACCGGGGCACCGTAGCGCCAGCCGTTTGAGAACGCTACATCCGCATCCACCAGATCGAGGAGCGCCTGGAGCAGGAAGTTGTCCATCGTGGCCTCAAGGATCGTGTTGCGGTTAAGCCCGGTCCGGGTCTCGCCGACGATCCGGGAGAGGTACTCACGGTGCGGGTCCATGACCCCCTCGACCATCTCTTCGACCTC
>JAAZID010000159.1 GCA_012510295.1 Methanomicrobiales archaeon
GGTGTTCCCGGACCACCCCACCTTCAACAGGAGTTCGGTGATATCGCCGGCAAGCCTCTTTGAAGAGGTTGTATAGACCGGGACTCCGGTTGATCTGTTGACGTAGCCGTCCCCGAGCATGAGCGCATCAAGCAGCACCCTGATCTGTTCAGGAGGGAGACTCCTGGCATACCCGGGGACATACTTCTCATGGCATTTGCCGAAAGGTGCGAGGTGTACTGCGAGCTGTTTTGAGTTAATTGCGAAATTCATCCCATCATAGGAGAAACGGAACGGCAGTCGCTCGAGGCACCGCCTGATCGCCTCGGTCGATTCAGGCACCTTCTGCGATATGGTCACACGGTAGGGAACCCCTGTCTGGTAGTGCCGCTGGACCGTGCCTTCTGAGAGAAAGTAGCCCAGGAACTCAAGCCAGTCGTCCATCTCGATGTGGATGGGGTCGGTGAGCCTTCCTTTCGAGTTCTGGTTTGCGAACTTGATGACGGGCGGGATCTCATAGGTCTCCTGTCGCTCCCCTTCCCATACAGCGTTCCTTTTAAACCGCATCCGCTTATGGATGGGGAGCTCGTCCATGCGGATGAGCCCAAACCCTTCCCACTCATTGGCGCGCCGGTTTACGTTGACATACATCCGGTGGTTCGGCGTGACCGCGAGGTCCACCTGCCGTGACTTGATGTAGTACAGATCCCCATCGTACTCCGATGCGGTAAAGCCCACCGGGGATGCATACTCAAGCCTCCCATCGGGAGAGAGCGTCGCAACATGGTCATCTGCGGTGACATCCCGGAACAATTTCCATCCGGCTTCGGTGAGGACCTCGGTCTCGTCATCGTAGCACTGTTGCTCCATCGCCTCATGGAGCGCGCTCCGGTCCTCCTTCGCCATCTTGTCCATCTCATCGACGGCGGCGATACCCATATCGGCGAGGACCAGCGCGCCGGCCTCAAGCGTCCAGCGCCCGTCACCGAACTCATCCTTGACCGCCGTCGCCGTCAGACCGGCCGATGTCGACGACTTCCCGCTCGTGTATATCCCGCGCGGCGAGAGCTTCACGACATAGCGGAGGATCTGACTCTTTGCTATGCCGGGGTCTCCGACGAGGAGGACGTGGACGTCGCCACGGAGACGGGAGCCGTCCGGCATATCCTTTGCTATGCCGCCGAAGAGCTGGAGCGCGATCGCCTCCTTCACATCATCGGTGCCGTAGATCGTCGGCGCGATCGACCTGGTGATCTTTTTGTAGATCATCGGATCGCGGGAGAGGGCCTTGATCTCGGCCTCGTCCTCCTCGGTTATCGATATCTCCTCAAACTCCTTCTCCGCGATCTCGACCGAGTTGCACTCGAGGTAGATGTCAAAGAGCGTGCTCTTCTGGCCGTAGTTGACCCGCTGCACAGACCGGAGGATCCCGTTCACCACGACCCGGTCACCGGGCGCGACCAGGCCGGTGAGGTCATCAGTGGCGTCGACATCGAGCGTCTGGGGCTGCTCACCGCCCCGGAGACCCTCGGGTGACTCCTGGATCCGGAGTTTCTGGGTATCGACGAACCGGCACCGGTTCATGACGAGGTCGAGGCGGGTCTTTCGCTCGCAGTTCGGGCAGAA
>JAAZID010000160.1 GCA_012510295.1 Methanomicrobiales archaeon
ATCCCCCCGGACCCACTCCGCCCCCGCTACCCCCCACCCCGCCGGTTACCCCGCTGCCCATAGCGCCGGTGGTGCCCCCGGAGATCCCCGGACCGACGATCGTAGTCGCGGCAAGCGACAGCAGTCCCGCATCGAAGGTCCGGGCTGATATCGTATGCAATGGTATGGATGATCAACATAGTATCCAGGCTGCGTTTGACTCCCTACCGCCGTCAGGGGGGACGGTTGGCTTATCGGACGGCACATTCAACTGTGCCGGGAGCATCTACCCTCGTGCAAACACCATGCTCCGGGGCGAGGGGCCTGATGTGACGAGCCTGTTGTTCAGCGGGAACGGACGGATCAACGTCTCCCGGGAATCGGTCACGCTGTATAATTTCTCTGTCAGGGGCACCGGCTATCCAGGGGCCGGGACCGATCGCTGGCTTGGCGTGATCACCCTGTATGCAAGCCACGCAAAGGTTCTGGCTGTCGAGGGGACAGCTGATGCGACTATTCAGGCTGTCTTCCTCCTCATCTATGACCCGGACGTCTATGCGTCGGCGCTTGAGGATATCGAGTTCGTCAACTGCCGGGCCGTGGATACCGGAACGTATGGTTTCCTCCATAACGCCTGGGGCTCTTCGGGCGGGGTTATCGGAGACGTCCGTTATGAGAGCTGTGCTGCGATCAACTGCGGCAGGTTCGGGGCGTTCAACCCCTGGGTCACCGGGTTTGACTTTGCTGAGTTAAACGACATCGAGGGACTCCGGGTGTATAACTGTCTCGCAGAGGGTAATCTTGAGTCAGGGTTTCACTTCGAGTGGGATCCTGAAAAACGGGATTGTGTCCTTGAAAACTGTATCAGCAGGAACAACGGGCAGAAATCCTATCCCGAGAAGCCGTATGTGGAGAGCGATATGTCGACCCACTACTTCGGGTGTGGTTACTACGCCCCACGGGGAGATATCACCTTCATCGACTGCTACTCCGAGGGGAATAGCCGGTACGGGTTCTACGCCACCAACGGGGGTAAACTCTACAACTGTGTCGATCAGAACGTCGGTGCCGGGAAGACCGATTACCGCATCATCCAGCCGGCATCGTTTTACGCCGCCCCGACCCGGTCAGTGGCCCCATCGCTCGTGCTTGAGAACTGTGCAAGTATCGATTCAAACGGATACGGCCTCCAGATCGACTTTGCAAACGATGTCTGCATCAGGAACTTCCACCTGCAAAACCCCGCGGGGATAGAGGGGAAGGCAACGAACTTAGGGGGGGCACATGGCGGGCCCCTGACGAACTCCGTGGTGAACATCTACGCATCAGGTGATCGGGCGGAGACGTTGATCTGGGCATGGAACAATGAGAACGTCGAGTACTCGGGCCAGATTATATCGAATGTCGCAAAGCCGTTTGTTATCGAGGGCGACCGCACCCGGAAGGTCCGGATCAGGGATATGGAGATCGTCTCTGCAAACCCCTCCCTCTATTCTAACGGTGTGATCCTTACAAGCTCAGTCCCTGCCGGGGCTGTGACGTTTGAGAACGTGGCAATTGTATCGGGTGTCTGGTGAGATGCCCGGTGTAGCGCTCGCACTTTCCATGTAGATGCCCCTCTCCTCTTCTCATCCGGTCTGTACGTGGCTCTATCGATACAATATGGCTCTTCTGCTATCAGGCGTTCGATATCTGGCCCATACGCCGAACTTCTCTGCTGGTTCCACTTCCAATGGGCAGGTACATACCCGCATCTTTGAGGTGCGGCAGGGTGGGCGGTTGCCGCCGGGGGTGGGTTTGCCGGGGCCTTTTTGAAACCTGATGATTTCCATGGATCTCCGAAGCCGTGTGGCTCATCCGGCACCTGTCGGTCGACTGTGGTTCTCCCCCGGGCATGCGGCCGGAACCTGTGCTCTCAGGGAGTATCTGCATCTAAGTTTGAAAGATAATATAAATGTTTCTGTTCATCAAAATATCTCATAATATACAGAATAATATAAAAATACTATAAATGAGAGTTATTTTTGTATTTTAGATGAATTTCCTGTGCCTGACTAATTTGAAAAACCTTTTAAATAATAATTATTAGATAATGCAGTATCTCCCGAGAGGTGAGATATTGCGAGATAGACGGACAACGAAACTTCTAATCGCAGTGTTCCTGATCGTCGGGCTTGTCCCGATAGCAGGAGCACTCGAGACGACCCCTGCCACGATCATCGTGGCTGCAAGTGACAGCAGTGCTGCCGATAAAGCATCGGCCGCCTATGTCTGCGACGGGGTCAATGATCATGTGGAGATCCAGGCAGCACTGAATGCCCTGCCGTCATCCGGCGGTGTTGTCCTCCTGAGTGGCGGCACATACAACTGCGCGGGGATCATTGCTCCCAAAGCAGGCTCGACTCTCAAGGGGGAAGGTGAATCGGAGACATACCTGAAGTTCACCCGCGATGGGCGTATCAACGTCGACCGCGAGTATGTGACCCTGGATGGCTTCAACATCCAGGGCAGCGGATACAGCAGCGGTGTCAAATGGCTCGGTGTAGTAACTGTGCGCGCGAGCCATGCAAAGATTCACAACATCGTAGGAACTGCAGATGCAAGCATCCAGGCAGTCTACATCCTGCTTCATGATCCGACAGTATATGCTCCTACCCTCCAGGACATAGAGTTTACGAACTGTAAGGCTGTGGATACCGGAACGTACGGATTCCTCCACAACGCCTGGGGGACGACGAACAAGGTGATCAAGGATGTGCGCTACGAGAACTGTGCCGCGATCAACTGCGGCAAGTACGGGGCGTTCAACCCCTGGATCACCGGGTTCGACTTTGCGGAGTTAAACGACATCGAAGGGCTCCGGGTAAAGAACTGCCTCGCTGAAGGCACCCTCGAGTCAGGGTTCCATTTCGAGTTCGATCCCAAAAAAGTGGATTGCATCCTTGAGAACTGCGTGAGCAGAAACAACGGGCAGAAGGCCTACCCGGCGAAGGCATATAACCCAAACGACATGTCGACCCACTACTTCGGGTGCGGTTACTACGCCCCGAACGCGGACGTGACGTTCATCAACTGTGTCGCGGAGGGCAACTCCATGAACGGGTTCTACACGACCAACGGCGGCAAACTCTACAACTGCGTTGAGAAGGATACCGCCAAGGGGAGGACGAACTTCGCGTACCGGGCGCCGGCCGGCTACTACTCAGTCCCGTGCCGCTCGGTCAACCCCTCGCTTGTCATGGAGAACTGCACGAGCATCGACTCGAACTGCTACGGCCTCCAGGTTGATCTCGCGAACAACGTGAAGATCCGGGATTTCCACCTGGTGAACCCGGCCGGGATCAACGGCAAGGGCTCAAGCCTCGGTGGCACGAACGGCCAGTTCGATAACGCTGAGGTGAACATCTATGCGTCGGGCAACCGTGTGGAGACGCTGGTCTGGGCGAAAGAAAACAAGAACGCTGTCTTCTCCGGCCAGATCGTCTCTGATGTGGCAAGGCCGTTCCTGATCGAGGGGTACGGCACCCAGAACGTCCTCGTCCGGGATATGGAGATCGTCTCTAAGACGCTCCCGGCCGGCTCTACCGGTGTTACGATCGCAAACACCGTTCCTGGTGGTCAGGTGACCCTCCAGAACGTGAAGGTGACATCCACCGGTTCGCCTGCGCCGACCCCGACGCCGACCGTTCCTGACCCGACCCCCACACCCACCGCCCCGGTCTCCTCCGGGAAACCGGACCTTGTGGTGACCGATATCTCCTGGGATCCGGCGAGCCCGGCCCCCGGGGATGCGGTGACGCTTTCGGCGACGATCAAGAACCAGGGTGACGTAGCCACACCTGCGGGTGTGAAGCACGGCGTCCTCTTCACGTTTGATGACGGCGCTGCCGGTCCCGGTGTCTGGTCGGATACCCACACGGCATCGATCGCTCCGGGCGCCTGGGTGACGGTGGCTGCGAGCGGCGGCTCTGCCGGCGCGACCTGGGAGGCTGTCGCGGGCACTCACACCGTGAAGGCTCACGTGGACGATGTCAACCGGATCGCAGAGGGTGATGAGAACAACAACGTCATGACAGAGCAGATCGCGGTTACGGGGGCTACAACCCCGACACCCACACCCACCACCCCGATTTCCTCCGGGAAACCGGACCTTGTGGTGACCGATATCTCCTGGGATCCGGCGAACCCGGCCCCGGGGGATGCGGTGACGCTTTCGGCGACGATCAAGAACCAGGGTGACGCAGCCACGCCTGCGGGTGTGAAGCACGGCGTCCTCTTTACGTTTGATGA
>JAAZID010000161.1 GCA_012510295.1 Methanomicrobiales archaeon
CGACCTGCTCCGCGCTCACGACATTGCGGGTCATGCGGTAGACATCCTCTATTGTCTTATCCCTGAAGTGCTCAATCTTGGCCACCTCTATCTCCCCGGATGGGGTTTTGGGCACGGTACCCCGGAGCTGGACATCGAGCTGGACATCGCCGTCGTAACCTATCTCAAACTCCAGCAGAGTCTGGTAAGCTCCCCCCCTCGTGGGGATGGCTATGTCAGGATAGCCCTCGCGTCGAATTTTGAAATCCCAGGCAGACTTCTGCAGCCCGGTGCTGAACTCAAACGTCTCGTCATCCATGTACTTTGAGCCAGTGGTGATCATCTTATAGGAGATCAGATAGCGTGCGGTTACTTCTTGCTCCGGCTCAAGACTCGCACTTGCAGGTGTTATATCCTCCGTGATCATCTCGAATGCCGATACCGCCTGCACGGCACAGACCAGTGCCAGCAGGAGAATGATCCATCTGCTGATATCTGCTTTCATGCGCACCTCACTCGAATAATGGTTCTATACCGTCATCGAACATAGTTGACCGCTTCTCCTTTGATTTCAGGACGTCCTCTTTTGTGGCCTTGGCTATCTCCATGAGATCTGTGATCCGGGGAGCGTTTCCTATCGTCGCAAGAACCACCACGGCAGCGATGTAGTCGCTCTCCACCGGGTAATCACCGCCACGCACCTCGACGCCGGCGATATTCTCCTCCACCCAGCTCTTCGACTTCTCCACGCCCTTCCGGTCCATCTCATCCGGCGGGCCTGCGAGGAGGACCAGCGCCCGCTCAGCCGTCGAGTAGTCGCAGGGGAGGGTCAGGCGCCCGAGCATGGCCCGCCTGACGAGGGCGATGATCTTCGCCGATTTATCCTCCCCGGTTATCAGCACCTCCTCGGCCCTCTCCCGTTTCCGCAGGATGCCGGAGAAAAGCCCCTGTGACTGCTTCGTGCGGGGACTGACCTTCTCGCTTATGGCATAACCGACGGTGCTTATCCCGCCTCCGCGCAGGGTGTTGATGACCTCACTTGAGTCCACGACCATCTCACCGACGCCTGCTTTGCTGACCTCCCCTGCACGGAAGAGCACGCCGAACCGGCGGACGATCTCATCATTCAGCCGGGTATAAGCATCCTTGACGCTCTCACCCTCGTTCTTCCAGGCACTGTTGTCGAAAATAATGGTATTGTCCGCCTCGTTCACCAGGGTGCTCAGTGAGCGGGCCGCATTGTATGAATAGAGCCGCCCTTCCTCGGGGGCGGGCAGTATGCCGATCGCGTAGACCGGCTCGCGGTATATACGCTTCAGGTGCCGTGCCAGGACCGGCGAGCCCCCCGACCCCGTCCCGCCGCCGAGACCGGCGACGATGACGAAAGCATCGACATCGTGCGTGCCCCTCGTATCGATGGCGTTGATGATGGTGTCAATCTCATCGGCGGTTACCCGCGCCCCGGTCACGTTATCGGTCCCGACCCCGTGGCCCTTGACCACCGTCTGCCCGATAAGGAGCCGGTCCTTCAACTCGATATGCTCAAGCCCCATCAGGTCAGTGCGTGCCGTATTTACCGCAATGCCCCTGAAATTCTGGGTCTGTAGCCGTTTGTCCTGTTCTATGAACATATCAACGACTTTGCCCCCGGCCTGACCGAATCCTATAAAGAAGACCCTCATTCGGTTTCACACCCTCATGATAACTAATCAATAATATCGACGTTTATGTATAAAGACGTTGTATACTGTATAAGCTAAGAACGTTCTTATAATTTTTACACGTTGTGATTGGACGATGAAGATCTGTGTTATGGGGGGAGGCCTCTGTGGCCTGGTCTCGGCTCTGAACCTTGCCAGGACACACCAGGTAGATCTCTTCGAGCAAAGGCCCATAGCGGGGGGTTGCCTCGGTTCATACCGACCTGGCGACTACTGGATCGAGGAATACTACCACCACTGTTTCTCCGGGGATACCCGTCTCCTCACCCTCCTTGAGACCCTGCAGGTGGCCGATCGACTGGAATGGCTCCGGGGGTCCACCGGCTACTACGTCGACGGGACCATCCACCCGCTCACAAGCCCGACCGAGATCCTGCGCTACCCTCACCTCACACTCACCGAGAAGGCCCGGCTCGGCCTCCTGACCCTGCGGTCCCGGCGGTTCGATGTCTCAGCACTTGACGGTATAACCGCAAAAGAGTTCATTCTGGATACCCTCGGCCCTGGCATATACACCTCGTTCTTTGAACCGCTCTTAAAGAGCAAGTTCGGGGACCGCAGGGACGAGGTCTCCGCCGCCTGGCTCATATCCCGGATAGCGATCCGGTCCGACCGCGGCGCCGGGGGCGAGCGCCTTGGCTACCTCCGGGGAGGGTTCCAGCACCTCATCGCCCGGCTCTGCGAGGAGGTCGAGAGACAGGGCGCCTCGATCATGCTCGACACCCCGGTCAGGGAGATCCGGCGGAACGGCGATGGCTGGCTTGTCGACGGGAAAGCGTACGATGCGGTCATATCGACACTCCCCCCGCAGGTGACCGCCGAGATCGCCGGCATCGATATCGCCCCGGTGCCCTACCAGGGCGCCGCCTGCATGACCCTCGCGCTCGACCGGGACGTCACCGACGGTATCTACTGGCTGAACATGAAGGATACAGCTCCCTACGGTGCGGTGGTCTCGCACACAAACTTCGCGCCGCTCGCGTGGTACGGCGAACAGATTATATACCTCGCCTCCTACTTCTCAGGCCGCCTCCCGGAGGACCACGGGCAGACGATGCTTGCAGACTTCTGCAGGCGGTTCTCCGTCAGCGAGGGGGAGGTTCACTGGCACCGGCTCGCCGTCGACCCCTACGCAGGCCCGGTCTACACGACGGGACTCGGGGCCCGTCTCCCCGCTTACGAAGAGCACGGTCTCTTCCTCGCCGGTATGTTCAGTCCCCCGAACTACCCGGAGCGGAGCATGAACGGGTCGGTCATCGCCGGGGAAGAAGTGGCGAAGCGGGTTCTTGCGAGGTACCCTGATGAG
>JAAZID010000162.1 GCA_012510295.1 Methanomicrobiales archaeon
AGCACGAAGAAGCCCTACCTGGTGCCGCCGGGTGTGCTCCCCGTGCCGTTCATGTTCCACCTGATCCGCTACGCCCACGTTGCGGACTCCTGTGTCAACTGCGGCCAGTGCGAGGAGAACTGCCCGATGGAGATCGCGAACTCACTCTACATGCACGCCCTGCAGACGGACATGGAGAGGATGTTCGGTCACACCCCGGGTGTGGATATGGAGCTTCCGGTGCTTGCGCTCGTTGAGGAGCAGGCAGAGCGGGAGCGACTCTTCAAGACCGGCGAAGACCAGATCTTCAACGTCTTCAAGTAAGGTTCCCTCCCCAGGAGGGGGCCTTCAAACCCCCTCACGGTGTGACGGAAGAGTTAGATCTGCTGACTTTGCGCCCGGTCGGAACGGGAGGGCATGTGGACGAACTGCCGAAGAGCATCCCGAGTTTCAGGAAAGCTCCGGTGCGTCCGTGCCGGGACGCAGGAAAAGCTGGATAGGCGGGATAATGTTTTCCCGCTACCTCTCTGGTCTATTTTTTTTTGAGGATGTTATCGTCACTTATTTCAGTTCTGGCAGTTTTCGTTCCTGGAGATGGCCAGGCGCCTGTGTAGTTCACGCAGTATGATGATTATCTCAAGCCTGCCGATATGGCGACTAATCGAATATAAGGAGAAATCTCATAACTTTGCGATCCAGAAGATGGCAGACTATACCCAGAGTTTGAGTGGTAAGTAACGGTACCGCCCTTAAATCAGCATGGAAATAGCGTTTATTTGAAAACAGATGACGCCCCGGCCGGGATTTGAACCCGGGTCGAAAGCTCCGGAGGCTTTCAGGATATCCTCTACCCTACCGGGACTGCCATAATACATTGTCCTGTATGGTATAAAAGGCCAGCGGAAGGGGGATTTTCACGCCCTCTTTGACTCATAGAGATGCCATATCTTGCACGCCCCTTCATGGCTGACCATGCAGGGACCGACCGGCGTGCGTGGGGTACATGCCTTCCCGAAGAGCCGGCAGTCTGATGGCCGGGCGACGCCGCGAAGCACCCTATCGCATATGCAGGCGGAGTGTTTATCCACGTGGCGGATCTCAAGACCATATTTCTTCTGCGCATCATGACGTGCAAACTCTGGTCTCAGGCGGAGGCCTGACTGCGGTATGGTGGGGAACCCCCGCCACTCGAGATCGACGGGTTCAAAGACCTCATACATGAGGCGTTTTGCCTTGATGTTCCCCTCCCGTGTGACCGCACGTGGGTAAGCGTTGTCCACCCGGTGCGTGCCCTCACGGATCTGTTGCACCGCCATAACAAGGCCGAGGAGGATATCTTCAGGCTCAAACCCCGCGACGACCTGGGGGACAGGGAACCGTTCATACTCCTCGTAACCCGTCACCACGCAGACATGTCCCGGGAGAATGAATCCCTGGATTGATGCCTCTCCCTGATCGAGGAGCCAGGCCATCGCCGGCGGGACGAGCCTGTGGCACGAGAGGATGGAGAAGTTCTCCGGTGGATCTGCGAGGATGGTGGCAGCGACAGTCGGCGCGGTCGTCTCAAATCCCACCGATATGAAGACGAGATCGCGGTCAGGCTCATTCTTCGCGATCTCCACGGCCTTGTGAACGCCCTGCACCACACGGACATCACCGCCGCTCGTCTCAAGCGATCCCCTCGAGCCCGGAACCCGGAGCAGGTCGCCGTAGGTGGCGACGATGCAACCTCTCTCCACCAGTTCCAGCGCGGCATCGATCTCACCCTGCGGGGTTATGCAGACCGGGCAGCCCGGTCCCATCACGATCTTGAGGTCTGGAGGGAGAACGCTCCGGAGTCCGGCGCGCGCTATAGCCGCCTCGTGGGTGCCGCAGATATGCATGAGTGTGATCTCCCGATCTACAAGGGAGTGGAGTGTATCGAGGATTTCCTTACCGACCGCCATAGATTCTCGTACTTATCTCTCGCCGGCAGGGCATATTAGTGACGGTGGATAGAACCCTGCCGACATCTCTCACTCGCCAGGAGCTTCACTCCGGTGATGGCCGGGCTCCCACCATCCGGTAGAAGACCCCCCTCTCCTCCCGGATCGGTTCGACCCGACCCTCTGCCTCAAGGATCCTCAGGCATTTTGTGACCTCAGCCGGCCGGAGGCCAAGGGTAGCGGTGAGGTCATCGAGTGTGCATGGTCTGCGCCTGATCGTCGCGAAGAGGAGATCGACGACTTCTTCGGCTTTTTGCGGTAGTGCCTGCCCGACACAGGCCGCTCCGATCACCTCCGAACTCCCGCCGAGCGTTGACGTGATCCGCTCAAGAGCGAGGGGCTGCACCGGCCGAACCCAGATCTCGGCGCCGGGTCGGTCGAGGGTGTTTACCTGGATACGATCCGGGTTGATGGTGGAGATGGCGTCCTTCAGGCGGAGGATCTCTTCTTCTATGTCGTTTAAACCCCGGACGATGAAGACCTCAAGCCAGATCTCGCCCGTAAACTCCTGTGCAAAGACTCTGAGCCCTTCGAGCAGATCGCCGGCGGTGATGCCGGGACAGGGCCGGTTGATCTCCGCAAAGATCTCTTCGGAGACCGCGTCGAGTGATGGGATGACGAGATCGGCCCGCATGAGAGCGGCCCTGACGTCCGGGTCGGTGAGGAGTGTGCCGTTGGTCAGCACCGCGACGCGGTAGTGCGGGTACCGATCCTTGATGAATGATATGATCTCGCCGATCCCGGAGTGGAGCGTCGGTTCCCCTGAACCGGCAAACGTGACGTAGTCGAGATCCGGGTTCTTTGCGAGATACTCATCAACCTCCGCAATGACCTGATCCGTCGGGACGTACTCGCGCCGCTCACCGGTGAGTGTGGTCGTCCGCCCGCACTCGCAGTAGACGCAGTTCAAGGTACAGGTCTTCAGCGGCACCAGGTCGATCCCGAGCGACGTACCCAGGCGTCGGGAGCAGACCGGGCCGAAGAGGTAGCTGTATGCCATAGTGATATCTGGGCGTGAGGTCTCATCAGCATTTGGCCCGGGGCAGGGAGGGCTTCAGGGCTCCCCGATCTTGAGCATCCTCTTGCAGAAGTGGTCAACCGAGGCGAACATAACCCGGTTGAGTCCGTCGGGATGAGTGGGGGCATCGATGGTGACAAACCTGAGCAGGTCGGAGTAGTAGTTCATCGAAGGGTATTTCTTCTGGAACTCATCGAGAGAGAGTTCTGCCTGCCTCTGCCTTCTCCGGAGAACGGCGTAGACGTAGTCGGTAAGATGCAGGACATGTCCGGGCATCTTTTTCTCCTCGGCAAGTCGCCGGAATTCATTGTATTCTACGTCGCGCGGGAGGTAAAGTGCTGTCCTGAGGCCGTAGTAGATGGGTTCAAGGTCGTCGGGGAACTTCTCAAGCATGTCATGGATGAAATTCAGGGCATCACCGAGGTCGCCCTGCTCGAACTTGAGGTGGTATGCCTCCCGGTAGAAGGATATATCGCCGGAAAACCGGACGAGGGCGATCTGGAGCATCTTCACCAGCGCAACATCATTTTTATCCTGCTTTGCCCTCGATATCCCGATCTGCAGGAACCAGCGATTATCAGGGATCCATTCGGTTGCAAGGAAGATCATAACCCAGAAGGGCTCGACCAGCCAGGTGTCCCCCTCGATCTCACCCCTGACCAATCGTTGCAGACCGGGCCGCAGCTGCCCGAGTTCGTCCATTTACTGGCGCGCGGACTTCAGGTAGTTCCACCGCTCCGCGGCCGAATAACCAGGCTCGGTCGACCCCTCCTTATAGAGGGTATAATAACAGTAGGCATACCAGCATCCCACAGCGGCGTCACGTTTCCAGTAGGGCTTGAGGTAGGCTGCCGCAGCGATCGGCATACCGATCTTCATCAGTTTGACGGCAGCGGCAAGGTGAACGCTTGCTTTCCGTTCTTTATTCCGTTTTAACCCGATAGCGACGTCGCAGACACGGCTGACAAAACGCGGATCGCCGGCCCGCCTGCTGGCATTAAAGACATGGTATACAACCGCATCGATAAACTCATCGTGCGCCTGATCAGGAATAGGGACATCTGTGCGTTCAAGGATTGTAGCAATCTTCCCGAAGAATGAGGGGAAATTTTCATCGATGGCTTCGGCATTGGTCTCGATAAAGGAGAAGATCTCCGTTTTTGCTTTGTCGAGACGATCTGAGACGACGATCTCCGGAATAAAGCCGCCCGCCATATCTAACGATTAGGGCGGGATTCCTATAAACCATGTTGATCTGATACCTGCACCACCCGGAGGGGCGGGGGAGCGAGATCCAGTAGTGATACCGGCACACCCCGAAGATTTTTAACGTTTCGGCCGGAATACTCCTGTATTATGTTTGGCGTCTCCACCTACTGTCTCAACCATGAACCGCTCCCTGTGGCACTCGAGAGACTCGCCCCCATTACCGATTGTGTGGAGGTGATGGATGAGGGGCTGCATTTCCTGGAGAATACCGAAACCCTTGAGAGTTACTCGTTCCTCTACTACATCCATGCGCCGGCCCGGGGGCTCAACATAGCAAGCATCCTTGAACCTATCCGGCGGGCGAGCGTCGAAGTTCTGACGCAGACGTTCTCTATCGCTGCCGAGGTGGGGGCGGATGTGGTGGTCCATCCCGGCTACTATGCATGGCACCAGGAGCGAGAACGGGCGGCAGGGAAGTTCCAGCAGTCACTTGATGAACTGAAGGCAGCGGCTGACGATCTCTCGGTCACGTTCTTCGTCGAGAACATGGGAAACTGGGAGTATTTCTTCCTGCGAACGCCAGAGGATCTGCCGCTCATCGACGGTATAGGGTTTGTGCTCGATGTCGGCCACGCACACCTGAACGGGTGTCTGGACGAGTTCCTCGCTCACCCGGCGGCGCACTTCCATCTCCATGACAACGATGGTACCGATGACTCGCACGACACGGTCGGGGCCGGGACGATCGACTTCGTGGCTGTGATGGACGCTGTGCGCCGGAACAACGTTATCCCCATCGTCGAGGTGGGTACCTTCGAGGGCGTGACCGCGAGTATTGCAACGCTTGAGGCTATCGATGCCGCCCGCCCGGGGGAATAAGGGCAGTCTTGCCCTGCTCCCGGATCGGTTCTGGCCGTAACCTTTTATAGGGGAAAACTCCAACATAGTTGGTGCGTCAAGCCTCAGTGGCTCAGCCGGTAGAGCGCGTCCTTGGTAAGGACGAGGTCCCGAGTTCAAATCTCGGCTGAGGCTCTCTGTTCTCGCTGTTTAAACCATATTCCACGATTTCCGATACCTATTAGATAACCATGAGGTTCGTGACAGACGGCGATACCCTGCTCCTGCACTTCACCAGCACCCGCCCAGACGGTGAGGTATTCGAGGATACCCGGATGGGTGAGCCGGTCCGGGCAACCCTTGGAAAAAATCAGATCAATCCTCTGTTTGAGGAGGCGCTCATCGGAAAGAAGCAGGGTGAGACGGTGACCGTGGTGCTCTCCCCGGAGAAAGCCTATGGGAAATTCCGCAGAAGGCTTGTAATCACGGTAAAGCGCAAAAAGGTGAAACTCGACCATGAACCGGTTCCCGGGGATCTCGTCCGGGTCAAGGTGATGGGGAAATCCTGTATGGTGACCGTCGTAGACGTGACCGAGAAGACCATCACCATCGATGCAAACCACCCGCTTGCAGGTGAGACGATCACCTACACGATCACCGTTGCAGGAATACTGCCCCGGGCTGATTAACAGGTTATTCAGCGAATCGTCACTCTTGACCGTTCCCTTCAAGGAGTGGCTTTCCCGCCCCGCGGGATAGAACGCTAATACAACCGGGAGCAAAGAGAAGAACGCCCCGGCAAATTTGTCGGGACGTTATGATTATATTTACTTGTACAACCAAAAATCACTCATGCCGTGTAACCGGAGCACACATAGCCTCCAGCTCGACACGATCCGGATGGTCGAAGAGTTCATTCAGGAGCACAGCGGCGAATACAAACGGCGGGCCTTGTGGGAGAACCTGCCGAAAAAAATAATGTACCAGACGTTCAAAACGATCATCGAGTATCTTCTGGAATCGGGGAAGATAGCAAGCGATTCACGGGGGACGATCTGCTGGATTCATGACCCAGAGATGGTCCAGAAATATTCAGTGCGTGAAGACCTGCGGTTTCGATGAAATGTCGGATCTATTTTTGCAGATGAAAAGGTGCGGGAGGCCTTCCTGGCCCTTCAGGCCTCCCAGGATCCCAGAGATCATCGGCTGGCTGAACTGCTGGTCCGGGCTCTCGATAGGATCGCGGCAGATGCCTTCTGCGGGGTTCAGGTGCCGAAGAAGTTGATCCCGAAAGACTACCACAAGAAACACGGACCACTGAAGAATCTCTGGAAGTATAATCTCACCCGTTCGTGGCGGCTCATGTATACCGTAGCCCGCGATGGTGACATAAGCGCGGTCATCATCGAGTGGCTGGACCATACCGACTACGATCGCCGATTCGGGTACTGAGCACAACATCCCCGGCAAATCTGCTGGGGTGCTCGGGGCGGAGGATTCCACCCACAAAAAGGAGGGGTTATGTCTTCGTCAACGCGGCAAGCCCCTGCACCAGGGTGTTCCACTCTTCCGGCATCTCCTTGCGGGTCCGGGCGATCCCTTCCCTCAGCGGGGGGCGTTCCGCCCTGCAAGATAGAAACCTTTCACACCAGTGAAAGGAGGCTGGACATCTGTTATCCTTTCCTTGAGCATATGCCGACCACATCCCCACAGGATCTGCTCGATACGATTGATTCGCGCGTGAGGGGCGGTCGAGCCTGCCTTACGACCACAACATGAGCCCCTGCAAGCCGGCAAAATTATCTCCGCGACCCGGGGTGAGACCCGGGATACCTTAATATCCCGGCGTGATCGATAGGCGCCGCTATCCGGAGTTGTCGATCATGAAGATACTTGGAATAAACGGGAGCCCCCGGGGCGAGAGAAGCGCCACCCTGCAGCTCATCACAGCAGTCCTTGAGGGCGCAAAAGAGCATGGTGCAGATGTCGACGTTGTAAACCTCATAGACCTCGACATCAGGTTTAAAAACGCCTGTAGCGCCTGTTTCCAGGAGGGCAAGTGCGCCGATGATGATGATTTCCCGGCCCTCTACACGAAGATCAAGGCTGCTGATGGCCTTGTGCTCGGATCCCCCGTGTACATCGACCAGCTCACCGGCCAGATGAAACTGCTCATCGATAGGATGGCCGACGGAATTCAGTGCCAGATATTCACGGGGAAGTATGGATGTTCAGTCGCGACCTCAGGAGACCACGCTGAGCAGGCGGTCGTCAAGTACCTGAACCACTTCCTCCAGATGCTCGGCGCGACACCGGTCGGCGATGTGGGGGTTGCGATCGGGAAAGATCCCGGCGCCCTGGCCAAAGCACAAGAGAAGGCCCGCGAACTCGGGAAAACGCTCGCTGAAGCGATTCAGACCAAGCGAGAGTACCCGAATATCGAAGCGTTCCACAAGCGGTTCCAGGAGCAGTTTAAAGATATCATCGCCGGCGAAAAACCCGAATGGCCGGGCGACTACGACCACTGGGTCGATCAGGCCTGGGTCTGGTAGAATCCGTGGCTGGTGGTAAGGCTCCCCGTGCGCCGTTCGACTCGCTACCCGCCTCGCTCGGATTCCCCGGCAACATCACTTCCAGGGTAGCCGTGGTGACACCAGGCCCAAGCTATATATAGCGTTCAGGTGTATGCGCCTGCGGGGGGGCGCCCAGTCCACCCCTACACGAGGTTACATAATATGCCGGATTTTGCAAATCCCTTCGCCGGGAACCGTATGGACCGAAAACTGGACCGGGATGAACTCATCCGAACGATCCGGTTCTCGATCGCCGCTGAATACGAGGCGATCCAGTTCTACGAGCAGATCGCCGAATCGACCGATGACCCGCTGGTCCGGAAGGTGATGCTTGACGTCGCAAACGAGGAAAAAGAGCATGCAGGAGAGTTCCTGCGCCTCTTGCGTGAGATCGAACCAGGAGAAGAAGAGTTTTACCAGCATGGCTACAAAGAGGTCGAGGAGATGATCGGGGAGGTCAAGAAGAGTGGGAAGTGATTCCCACTCTTCTGTTCCATCAATCTTATCGATCGGTGCATCGAATAGGCACGGTGTTTGAGAGAGGTTTGGCCGGCGGGAGAGGAAGAATCCGCGGAACACCTTTGAGTTGCCGGCTTCCTCCGATAGATTCCCGATCTGACCCTGTAGTCGAGCGGTCCGGAGGGAGCGGCACCCGGGGCCACGCCCATGATCGTGTAGGCGGTGGGTGGGTTCGCGGAGTGTGCAGTTCGGACAATGGGCGGCGGATGGGGACAGCGCTGGTCTCTTTCAATCACGCCTTCCCAGGGATATCGTGGCTGTTGCTTCCGCTTCTCGTGAGGCGGGAGAGGAGCTCATATACGAGGCGAACCGGGATGTGAAGTGGATCTGCAAAGATGCTGCAGCGGATGGAAGCGCGGAACGGGGACTTCGAGGGGCGGTTCCGGGCACTGGAGGGGTGGCAAGCGGAGACCGGCCGTGAAGAGCGCCGGCTCCCGGCGTTCGGTGCCGGAGCCAGCGGGGTTGTGGCGGTGATTCTCGCCGTACCTTTCACCAATAACCAGGCTGAACGAGATCTTCGCATGATGATACTGAAGCAGAAGATCTCGGGGACATTCCGGAGCGAAGAGGGAGCAGAGAATTTCTGCCGGACCCGGGGATTCATATCGACCATCAAGAAGCATGGCCTCCCGATACTGGCAGAATTAAGAGAAGCGTTCAAGGGGGTACCCTTCATACATACCAACGGCAACTCACCGGGTGGCCTGAATAGTTACTGAAAATCTTTGTGAGTGCGACCGCGAGGGTGAGGAGCTCCTTACTCCTCGTCCTCCTCGGTCGCATCAAGAATAGTAAATCCGATGACGCGGTCGCCATCGTCGAGCTTCATGATCCGGACGCCGCGTGTGCTCCGCTTCTGGATCGAGATCTCCTCGACCTTTGTCCTGATGACGATGCCCGACTCGCTCATCACGATGATCTCATCGCTATCCAGGACCGCCCTCGACCCTATGACGCCGCCACCCCGGGCATCGACGACGATGTTTCGCACACCCATCGTCCCCCTGCCGTGACCGCGGAACTCGTCAAACTCCGTCCGCTTACCATACCCCTGCTCGGTGATGGTGAGGAGATGGTCCTTCTCAACCAGGGATATGGCCTGCAGGGCATCTCCATGGCGGAGCCGGATCCCCCGGACACCCATGGCGTTCCGGCGGACCGGGCGTACGGCCTCCTCGTGGAACCGGAGGCTCTGCCCGAACTTCGTCGTCAGGATCACCTCCATATCCCCATCCGTCACCTTCACATCCACGAGCTCATCGTCGTCACGGAGGTTGATGGCGTTGATCCCGGTCTGCCGGGGACGCGAGAACTCATCGAGCGCTACCTTCACAACCGTCCCGGCCCTCGTCGCAAAGAAGAGGTAATGATCGGAATCAAACTCCCTGACCGGGATCACCGCAGTCACCCGTTCGCCGCCATCAAGGTTTAAGAGGTTGACAATCGCCTTGCCCTTGCTCGCCCGCTGGCCCTCGGGGAGATCATAGACCTTCAACCAGTAGATCTTTCCTTTATCGGTGAAGCAGAGGAGGTAGTCGTGCATGTTTGCGACGAAGACGTTCTCGACACTGTCGTCGTCCTTTGTAGCCATGCCGATGACGCCACGGCCTCCGCGCCGCTGGTTCCGGTAGGTGTCGAGGTCGATCCTCTTGATGTAGTTTGAAGAGGTGATCGAGACGAGCATCGGCTTATCCTCGATGAGATCCTCCTTGTCGAAGGCCTCGGCCACGTGCCCGATCTGAGTTCTCCGCTCATCACCGAACCGCGTGCTGATATCGACGAGCTCCTCCCTGATCTCGGCGAGGATGCTCGCCTCGCTCTCAAGGATCGCATTGAGCCGTCCGATCTCCTCTGTGAGGGCATCGCGTTCATCCAGGATCTTCTGCTGCTCAAGCGCCGCAAGACGCCGGAGCTGCATCTTTAAGATCGCATCCGCCTGCACCTCATCGAGCGCAAACTTCGCCACCAGCGCCACCTGTGCCTCTTCGGCCGAGCGGGACGCCCGGATGGTGGCGACGACGGCATCGATGTTGTCGAGCGCAATGAGGAGGCC
>JAAZID010000163.1 GCA_012510295.1 Methanomicrobiales archaeon
CTGGAGGCGCTCGATCTCCTTCTTCTGTTCCTTCCATTCCGTGAAGAACCGGGATACCGTCGCCGGCAGGTTCTCGGGCTGGACGCTCACCACGCCGGCAGCCTCCTGGAGGAGGTCATCCATATGCTGCATGGAGTACACAGCAGCAAGCCCTGCCGAGAAGATGAGCCGCTCCACGCCGTCCTGGATATGCTCAACGCCGATAACCCTGATAAGCCCGATCTCGCCGGTCGTCCGGACGTGCGTCCCGGCACATGCCTGCACGTCGCCACCGACCTGCACCGTTCTTATCTCGCGGCCCGGGGGAACACCCCCCTGGTAGAGACAGAACCCGTACTTCTGCTCCGCCTTCGTCCGCTCCTCGATCTTGATGTAGACCGGCATATCGCCCATGATCATCCGGTTCGCCTCGGTCTCGATCTTCCGGAGCTCCTGGGGCGTGATATGCTTGTAGTGCCTGATATCCAGGCGCGACGCATCGCTCCCCTTCTGGGCGCCGGCCTGGTGCACGTGGGCACCGAGCACCTTTGTCGCGGCGTGCAGGAGGACATGGGTCGCCGTATGGTGTCGCATCAGGGAGAGGCGGCGCTCCTCGTCCAGCATGCCCTTCACGCGATCGCCGCGTTTCAGGGCGCCTCCCGTGATCCGGTGGAGGATCACCTCCCCGAGTTTCGTGACCTCCTCCACCCGGACCATGTTCTCCGAGGTCACCAGGGTGCCGGTATCGGACGGCTGACCCCCTCCCTCGGGGTAGAAGAGCGTCTGGTCGAGCACTGCAAACCCGTCGAAGCAGTCGAGCACGATCGCATCGAACTCGATCTCGCAGGGCTGCTCGTAGTAGAGTTTCTTCGTCGGCGGCAGGGTCTCCGCACGCTCGCGGTAGGCGGCGAGGGGATCCGCTGCCTCTGCCTCCTTCTGCGCTGCCGAATGACTCTCGGCGATCAGCGAGTAGAAGTCATCCGGGATCTCCACAACAGCACCTTCACCGGCCGCGACCTCCTTCACCATCTCGGGCGGGATGCCGTGCGAGTCGTAGAGGGTGATCACCTCTTTGAGGGGGACTCGTGCGCTCTTCGCCTTGTAGTTCCTGGCGATCTTCTGGACGATCCTCGATCCCCGCTCGAGCGTGGTCGCATACCGGTTTACCTCGCTCCCGACGATCTCCCGGACCACGCCGACGTCCTGCTCGAAGGCATCGAGACCCACAGCCTGCATCTGGGCCTCGATCAGGTCGGCCAGGTCCTCGTCCATCGAGAGGTCGTTCATCATACGGAGCGTTCTCCGCAGGACGAGCCGGGTGAGGTAGCCCTCACGGACGTTTGAGGGGACGATGCAGTCGCCGAGCATGTAGGCGAGGCACCGGGTGTGGTCGGCTATCGAGTAGACCTTCTCGATCGGTATGACGATCCGCTCGAGTTTCTCCAGCGGCACATCGATCGCTTCAGAGACCTTCTTCCTGAGGTTGTAGAGGTTCGTCCCGGAGATATCCATGACACCGGCGAACCGGGCGCTGAGCCCCATGATCTTGGTAAACTCCGGGTTGTCGAGAACGTGTGCGAGGTGTGCCGAGTTCATGAGGCGGCTCACCATCTCCGGGAAGACCGCATCGTATATCGTCGGCGAACCCTTCGATGCCCAGACGAACCTCTCAAGACCGTAGCCGGTATCGACGATATTGAGCCGCATCGGGTAGTAAGGCTCCCCGTTGATATCGACGGGCGGCTGATCACTCTTCTGCCGGCTGAGGTTCATGAAGACCAGCGTCGCGACCTCGAGCCCCCCGATGAGCACCTCGACGGATGGCCCGGCGTTCCCGCCGCCGAACCAGGGGTTCTCCTTGTAGCTGACCCTGTCGAGGTCCCCACCGATCGACGCTATGAACTCGTCGCAGAGGGCCACCGTCTCGTCCTTCCAGTAGATC
>JAAZID010000164.1 GCA_012510295.1 Methanomicrobiales archaeon
CGTCCCATGCGATGATATCTGCTGGCGCGGTGGAGAGACGGCTCCTCTCCACTACAATACAGGCGAAATATCTCCCGAATACCGAAAAGTCGCCGGTATTCCGTTGGATAAAGGGCTTGTCGGTGGCAGGATAGTAGTATAAATATAAATCTCTTGCTATAGGCCGGCACCGGAATGCGAGATCCAGATTATTATAATAGTGATCGAATATTGGTCGGATCGGGAGCGCTTAGCGCACCGGGTCACCCCGGGTAGGGGGCTGGAGCATGAAGGGGATGGGAGCGGGATTTTGTCCCCCGATACAGGGGTGGGGCAGTCTCCGGGCACATCCTCTTTGAACCTCCCGGGAAGAATGTGGATATGGACCTGAGGGGAGCCACGCTCAAGCCCTTATGCATAACCCCGAAAAAACTCTATGCGCCTGACCCGGTGGCTTCTCACACTCCGGCAAGCTCCCGGACCTTTGCTATATTCCCGGCATCATCCCTCCGCTCATCCACCGGCGTCTCGCATATGAGCGGGAGAGAACGGATGGTCGGGTGGCGGAGGATATGGCGGAACCCCTCCTCCCCGATCGCCCCGAGCCCGATGTGCTCGTGCCGGTCAAGCCCGCCCCCGAGTTCACCCTTGCTGTCGTTGAGGTGGATGACCCGCAGGTGCTCAAGGCCAACCAGATCCTCAAACTCCCCGAACACCGCATCGACCGCATCAGCCGTCCTGAGGTCGTAGCCGGCGGCAAAGGCATGACAGGTGTCAAAGCAGAAACCGATCCGCTCACGCGCATCGACCCCCTCCCGTATCCGGGCAAGCTCTGCAATCTCCGCGCCCATGCTGTTCTTCTCGCCGGCGGTGTTTTCGAGGAGGAGCATCACATCACCCTCTCCCTCCTCATCAGCGAGCGCCCGGTTGATGGCGGCGATGATCCGCTCCTCGCCCGCGTCACTCCCGGCCCCGCGGTGGTGCCCGAGGTGGGTCACGAGGTAGGGTATCCCGAGGATGTCACACCGTTCAAGCTCCTCCGTGAGCCCTGCGACCGACTTCTCATAGATCGCATCGTCGGGCGATGCCGGGTTTGGGAGGTAGGGCATGTGATCGACGACCGGGCCGATCCCGGATGTCCTCACAGCCTCCCGGAACGCATCAACAACCGCCGGATCGAGGCTTTTTGCTCTCCAGCCACGTGGATTCCGGGAAAAGATCTGGAACGTATCGCAACCCCGCTCAAGCGCCCTCCCGACCGCACGGTCGATCGAACCGGCGATGGAGACGTGGCATCCTGCCTGCACCATACTACACCAGTCAACGCGGGAGTGTTTAGGGCTTCCCTCGCCACACCTCGCGGAGCACCGCCGCCCCGAACCCCCGGGTTCCGGCGGTGCCGCCGAGGTCGCGGGTCAGGATGCCGGCATCCATTACCCGGCGGATCGCCTCTTCGATAGCTGCCGCGGACAGCTGGTCACCGATATGGTCGAGCAACATCGCGGCGCTCCTGATCGCAGCGATGGGGTTTGCGATATTCTGGCCCATGATGTCGGGGGCGCTCCCGTGCACCGGCTCAAAG
>JAAZID010000165.1 GCA_012510295.1 Methanomicrobiales archaeon
GAGTATACCTGCCTCAATGGTGTTGAGGCCAGGGCGCTGTTCTATGTAGCGAGGCTGGCCGGCGACAAATACGAAGTTGAACGGCCAGTGATGGATCTTGATCATGCGGTTTTTTGGCATGTACGATGGCGGCACGCCCCTCTGGTGCTGCGCCAGAGCCCGTTTTCGCTCGGCATCGAGCATGTAGATGATGCCGACATGGAAACCCATCAGTTCAAGCATCTTCTCAAGCGACTCTTCCAGGTGTTCGGCAAGGGAGAGGGATGTAGCGGAGGTGCTGATGATCTGGTTGAGGATCATGAGCTGTTCGTTTCGGTTTCGGAGCTCCTCTTCCGCCTGCTTTCGCCTGGTGATATCCAGGATGCCGACGATCGAGCCACGAAATTCGCCGGAATCATCGGTAGCAGGTGACGTGACCACGAGCGCACGGACGCATCCCCCGTCGCAGTGGCGGAGGTCCAGTTCAAACTCCTGCCTCTGGTCGGTCTCCCGATAGAACGGATTTCCCGAGGCGGATCTCACCCTGCCGGGAGCATCGAGGAACCCGGTGATCGATGATCCGATCAGATCTTCCACGGGATAGCCGAGGATCTCTCCCATGCGCGGGTTTGCGAAGGTGATAAGGCCGGCCTCATCCACGGCGATAACCCCTTCGTTGAGGTTCTCGATCAATCTGCGGTACATCGCCTCCGAGTGCCGGAGCGCCGCCTCCACCCGTGTCCACTCGAGAGCGTACCGGATCGCCCGGCAGAGCAGTTCCGCGTCGATCTTCCCCCGGACCAGGTAATCCTGCGCGCCGTTCTGCATCGCGTAGAGCGCGGCGGGATCGTCCCCCGCCGTGGTGAGCACGATGACCGGAACGCCGGGGGCCATCCGGCGCAGGCGATCGAAGACCGCCACCCCACGCCCGGCTACAAGATCGAGGAGCACAACATCGATCCCGCCCCCCGATGCCAGGGCAATCCCGTCATTGGCGCGCTTGCAGTGCACCAGTTCGATCTCGCGCCCGCATTCTCGAAGCAATCCCTCGAAGTTGTCAGGACTCTTCCCGATCAAAAGCACGCTCAACAGTTCGCTCATTGTCTCACTTGCATACAGGGCACGGTGCCTGCCCGAATCGGCATAAATTCCAGTGTCCCGGCCCGCCATGGGTACGACCGCATACGGCCGGGCTCTCACTATTGTAGTACCGTTCTCGGGGAATTTATAGCTCATTATTTATACCCCATTCATAGGACACCTCTGTCGCATCCGGGGTATCCGGTGCCAGGGAGGGATCACGAAGAGGGGAGATGCTTGTAGCCGGACCGCTCCGGCGCTCGCCGCCGGCACCGGTGGGAGATCGCTCACTTTTTGATACGAAAAAAATGGAGAGTCACTTCCCCTTTCGCGCCCGTAGCCGCGCTACTTCTGCACTGCCCGGGATCTTCACAACGAACGTCCCGTGGCAGGGTTTGGTGTAGGGGAAGATGAGGTCCTCACCCTCGATGCCGATATAGAGCGGCGGAACTCCGATGATGTGAACATCAAATACTTTGTAGCCGGGCTCGACCTCGTGGTACTCCCGGATGTTCTTCCTTATGTACTCCCGCGCCTCCTTAAAGGTGGTCCGGGAGAGTATGATCTCTGGTTTCAGCGCGTCGATGCAGCCCATTGCATCACCTCATCAAGTCTCCGCGAGAGCGGCATGGGGTTGTGGGTGGCTTTTGCCTTGATGACCTCGCAGGGGAACTCGATCTCACCGGCAAGATCCTCTGCGTGTTCCCCGAATATGAGCGCATACACCTGCGCCCCGGATATGTAGGCCATCGTCCCTGCATAGGCGATCCCTGAGTCGTTATGGATGAAGACGAAGCAGAGGTCAAAATCCCTCACCTTCCCCGTGATCTCGTCGATCGCGGCATCGAGGTCAGTCATCTCACCCAGGTAGTGCCGGTCGGGGTCGGCCACCTCCATAAGCCTCCGTGCCGCCATCGTCCCGGCGATAACCGGCCGTATGCCCTGTTTTTTCAGTCTATGCACCAGGTAGAGTGCCACGCTCGTCTGGACGGGGACCTGCGGGCACCCGAGCAGGATCAGCGCGATCTTCTCGTTCATGGCCGGACCTTCCCCGCCTGCAGATAGGCGTCAGGCACCCGCTCCGGGTGTGAGTAGATCGTGAACCGCTCCCCCCGCGAGAAGCAGATCAGGGTGAGCCCCGACCGCTCTGCCGTGAGGATACCCTCATCGGTCGAGGCGGCGCGGGATGCGACGATGGGGATCCCGGCGTTCGCCACCTTCGCCACCATCCCGGCCGGTTGTCTGCCGGTACACCCGAGGACACATCGTGATCGGTCGATCCCGTTGAGGGCGGCGTAGCCGACGGCTTTATCGACGGCGTTGTGCCGACCGACGTCGCAGGCGCGGGTGACGAACTCGCCATCGCAGAAGAGAACCGCACAGTGGACACCGCCGGTCTTCTTCCAGGTATCAGACTCGATCGAGGCGGTCACCGTCCGGATGTCGTCCGGCGTGACGGTGATCGATGAGGAGACGGCTTTCGGCTCGCCGAGCACCCGGTAGCCCCCCGATGACTCGACCTCGAGGAGGGCATCTTTTGTGACCGGGGCGGTGACGTGGATATCTTTCCCCGAGACCTCCACCGACTCGACCCCGTCGGCCAGTCCTTCACAGATGATGAACCCGGCCCCCAGGTCTTCGAGGCGGTCGAGGCATGTCACCAGGGTCGTGATATACTCGCCGTTCAGGAAGAGCCTGACGCGGTCCTCGACGATGATGTTATCGTGGACCTCGCGCGCCCCCTCGCCCGTGACCTGGATCCCGGTGCGGCGGACGATCTCCATCAGGCGGTCTCCTCCCCGATCCAGTCCAGGTAGGGAGCGTAGCCGCCGGCGATGGGTATGGCGATGATCTCAGGGAGATCGTAGGGATGGAGTTCCCTGATCCGGGATATGAGACGGTCGAGCAGGCGCTTCTGTGTCTTAATGATCAGGAGGTCTTCGGGTTCGCTTGAGACCGCTCCCTCCCACCGGAAGCAGGACTGCACACCGGTGACGTTCACGCAGGCGGCGAGCCGGGCGTCGATGAGCGCTCCTGCGATCACCTCCGCCTCCCCGGCCGGGGCCGTGCAGAAGACTACAATGTACTCCGGGAGATCCATGGCTTTACCTTCGTATTGTGGGTATTTAAGCAGTGTTGTCTGCTGGATCGCTGTTTCATCTTCTCCTCCTCCGTGCCGGGATCAGGCACTTCCATGCGCTCCCGATGAGGTCCTCCCTCCCCGCTGCGCGGAGCCCCTCGCGGATAAGCCCGTAGTTCTTCGGATCCCGGTAGTGTATGAGCGCCCGCTGGATCCGCTTCTCCCGATCTCTCGGGACGTAGACCTCCTCAAGGGTGAAGGGGTCAAGGCCTGTGTGGTAGATGGTCGTCGATATGCTCATCGGCGTCGGCGTGAAGTCCTGGACCTGTTCGGTGTAGAGGCCGGTGTCCCGGATATACTCGGCGAGCTCGATCATATCGGTGATCCGGCACCCGGGGTGGCCGGATATAAAGTAGGGGACGAGGTACTGCCGCTTTGTCTTCCCCTCCTGGAGGGCCTCGAACCGCTCCCTGAAGGTGTCGAAGACCTCACGGGATGGCTTTCCCATGCAGGCGCAGACCCGCTCTGATATGTGCTCGGGGGCGACCTTGAGGTGCCCGGAGACGTGGTGTTCGCATATACTGGCGAGGTAATCCCGGTCTTCCGGGGGAATGAGGTCATACCGGATCCCCGATGCGATGAAGACGTGCTTCACCCCCGGGATCTCGCGGAGGCGTCGGAGCAGGCGGACTTGCTCATCGTGGCTCCGGTCAAGCGCGGGGCAGTCGATACAGCGCCGGTCCGGGCAGGTGCCTGCGCTCTCCCATTGGTCGCAGTGGATACCGTACATATTCGCCGTCGGTCCGCCGACATCCTGAACGACGCCGGTAAACCCGGGCATCGCCGCCATCCGCTCCACCTCGCGGACGATCGAGTCAGCGCTCCGGCTCTGGATGATCCGGCCCTGGTGGTGGGTGAGGGCGCAGAACGAGCAGGAGCCGAAACATCCCCGGTGGCTGACGACCGAGAACCTGACCGGTTCGAGGGCGGGTATGGGTTCGGTGTAGGAGGGATGCGCCGCCCTCGCGTAGGGGAGTTCGTAGACCCGGTCGAGTTCATCAGTCGTGAGCGGCATCGCCGGCGGGTTCTGGACGATCACAGTCTTTGGGTGTGGTTGCGCCACACTTCGCCCCCGTATGGGATCTTGCTCGCGGTAGTGCTCCGCGAATGCGCGTGCGTAGATGTGGCGATCCTGCTTCACCTCCTGATAGCCGGGGAGCACCACATAATCAGCATGGTCCATGCTCCGCCAGATCTTCAGGTCGAGTTTATGGGCGGTGCCGGGTATATCGGTGATTGAAGCGATCGCTTCCCCTGCGGCGAGGCGGCGGGCGATCGCGACCACCTGGCGCTCGCCCATGCCGAAGACGAGGAGGTCGGCCGGGGCATCGGCGAGGATGGACTGCCGGACCGAGTCCGACCAGTAATCGTAGTGGGCAAAGCGCCGGAGGCTCGCCTCGATACCGCCGATTATGACCGGGGTATCGGGGAAGAGGGCGTGGACCCGGTCGGTGTAGACGAGGGTCGCCCGGTCGGGCCGGAGGAGGCGACCCCCGGGGGAGTAGACGTCCGAGCTCCGGCGCTTGAGGTTCGGCGTAAAAGCGTTCACCAGCGAGTCGACGTTCCCGGCCGAGACCGAGAAGAAGAGGCGCGGCGTGCCCAACCGCTGGAGATCGGCGTCGCTCCGCCAGTCGGGCTGGGCGATGACGCCGACCGAGAACCCGGCATCCTGGAGCACCCGGCCGAGCAGCGCGGTACCGAAGGAGGGGTGGTCGACGTAGGCGTCGCCGGTGATCAGGATGATGTCGAACCGGTCGATCCCGAGGGCTCTCGCCTCCGCCATTGACATGGGGAGGAATGCCGGTTGATCGGTCTTCAAAACTCTGCTGGTCATCTTCTCCCTTTACTAGTGCTCCTGAGGAATAGTATACACTTCTGCACAGGGGAGCGGCCCCGACCTTCGACAGAATTCATATGTCCCGGACCGCAAACGATCTGGTACGTCTCTTCGACGGGAGAGAAGATCGGTGCGTGGTTCTGGTGGTCTGGATCAGGGAACTTGATTATCTCCGGGGATTCGCCGCCCTCGCCGTGATCGCGGTCCACATATCCATGCACTTCACCC
>JAAZID010000442.1 GCA_012510295.1 Methanomicrobiales archaeon
GTCATGGGCCGGGTGTCGAGCGATTTGAGGATCGTGACCCGGACGTCGGAGGAGAGAGCAGCGAGGTCGTCCCGGTCGAGCGCGATTTCTTCCATATCTTGAAATCTCTCCGTCAGCGGTTCTGGTCCGAAACGATCAGGTATTCTTTCGCCGGGAGAGAAAAACATTCCGGAACCCGGAGGGTTCCGGTAAGGCCGAAAAAGAGGGTGTTCGGCGAATACCGTCACACCGCCCGGAGGGTTGGCAGCAGAACAGACTCTGGTGCATCTTTCCCCGCTACGATGAACGTCGCTGACGCCCGGGGAAGGCGGGCCCTGTTGTAATCGGGGTCGAGCGTGTCCCCGCCGGAGGCGACGCTACCCGTCCTCCGGAAGTCGGCCGGCGTGCCGTTCGGGGTCGTGAAGGTGTACGGGGCGGTAAGACCGATCGTCAGGTAGAGAATCTCCTCCGGGTCGGGCTGCGGGAGGTCCGCCGTCACCCGCGCCTCACACCACTCGCCGGCGGCAAGATCGCCGATGGGCAGGGTGGTCGCGGCACCGGGGAGGATATCCCCTTCCAGTGATCCGGTGGTGGCGTTCAGGCGCTCAATCCCCGTCGTCACGGTAAGATCGGCCCGGGCGCAGTCTTCGCCTGCGAGGTTCCGGATGAAGAAGTCGAGGCTGACGGTGCCACCCTCGATCACGATGTCGGGGGTGTACCGGATATCCTCTGGATGCGCCGGATCGAGGTTGTAGCGGTCACCGAGGGAGAGGGTCTGGTTCCAGGCGGTAGCATTCTGCAGCTGCCAGGTCTCGTTCGTCCCGTCGTAGACGACCACCGGGCTCTCACAGGGACCGGGGTGCTCGAACCCCGGTCCGAACGGCAATATCCAGTCCACCCGCCTGAGCGGTTCCTGCACGTGTCTCTGTTCCGGGGGGAAAGTCGCAAGTATGGCGAGATTGGCCACGGCAAGGATGAGGACGACGCCAAGGCCGACCCATACCCACGTCTTCGAGTGCATTGTATCACATTAGGAAAAGGGGTAATTTAGAGATATGGGCTCACCATCAACACTTCTCCTGTCTGTGCGTCGATGACGACGAGCCCTCCCTGGAGAACGTGATCCTCCGGCTCGCCTCTCATCGTCATCACCCATGTCAGCATCTGCGTGTCCGGTCGGGTGTACTCGACGGAGAGGTCGGCCGTTGCGTCGGTCACCCGGATACCCGGGAACTGCCCGGCTGCGACCTTCAGTGCCTCGTCCCGGGAGAGTGCCGGCTCAAGTTGGCATTGGATCTTCCGCTGGATCCCGAGGTACGAGATGACCTCGCCGGTGTTTGGGTTAAGGTTCACAACGACTGTGTTCGGCGTGAGGACGCCTTTGATCTCTTCCCTCCAGATGTACGAATATTCGCTGCCCGTATCGCCGTGAGAGACCAGGTTCGACTCGATAAGCCGCATAGTTTTCTCCGCAAAGCCGTCGTACTTCGCCTCTGCGTAGGCCTTTGCCGTCGCTTCAGCTGCGGCCTGATCCAGCCGGATATCACGGGAATTTTCCCGTGCAGAGTCGAACGTGACGCGCTCGATCACCCCGGTATGGGCGTTGACGTAGATCTGTCCGTCTCCGGTGCCAAAGACATGGTACTCCCCCAGGTTCAGGCGCTCGGTCTTCTGGTACTCGACGGCCGCACCCGGCGCGTCGAGAAAGTCCTGTGCTTTTTCTTTTGCGGTATCTACTCCGATCGGAGTGACGGCCGCCGCCGCGACCGAGACCGCAATGACGATGCATATGATTGCAGTAATTGGTACCCATTTCATGTTCGGATCACTCCATTAATAGACTCCGTAACGAGCGGGCGTGAGACAGCTGTTGTAACTGCCGGAGACCTCGTAGGTGTCCACTCCCCAGTAGCCGATCGGCCACTGCCAGTAGCAGTCGTCCTTTGCGTTGCTTGCGGCGCTTGCAACGGTCTCCCCGTTTCGCAACCGGTTCCAGAAGCTCCCGGACCAGCACTTTCCGTTTCTGACTTCGACCTCGCCGTCGAACCCCAGGCAGATATCTGCGCCTTTGTTCATGGTCTGCTGAAGGAGATCTCCGTTATAGGGGTTGTAGTGGGACGAATAGCAGGCGAGGTAGACCGCGAGCAGGACATCCCTGATATCGGTCCCGTAATCAGCGATGTAGTATTGATCGCTTCCCGGGTAGTGACCGTCGGTGCCGGCCAGTATCCACGACTCCGAAGAGAACTTTATTCCACCGCCTTTATGCGAATCGTCGTAGTAAAGGCCGTGGCCGTTGAAGAAAAATACAGCATCCGACCTGAACTGACTGTAGGCCGTCGATGCGTGTGCGTTCGTGGATGACGAGCTGGAGTAGCCCATCGCAGCCTGATCCACCTGTGCGTCGTAGGCCGCCGGCGTCGTGTCCGAACAGTCATAGTTGTGCGCGGGTGGTGTAGCGCTGGCAGCAGCAGGCAGGGCCGCGAGCAGGAAGAGTGCTGCCAGCATGAATATCCATCGTTTCATGAGTATCCCTCAAGGTGAGCCCGGGCGTCCCTGTACCCGGGACCAGACCTGCATTTGGGGGGGGGAAACTCATAAATCCCGCTGTCATGATTCGGTTTTAACCGAACGAACCTTAAATTTTACGATCCGGCTCGGGTGACGGAGGTGATCGATCCCGGGTGACGATCCTGCCGGCGACGTGAGACCCGGCTCCCGGAAAACCGGGTCTTGCAAGCATCGCTCATCACAAGGTGGATTCACCCGGCTACAGGCTGGCAAGTGAGCAACTAACCTGCAAACCACCAC
>JAAZID010000166.1 GCA_012510295.1 Methanomicrobiales archaeon
CGGCTCCCTCGGTCTTCGTCGGGAGTTACGGCTACCCGAAGGTTTCAGGCGGGCCGCTGATGATCAACGATGCCGACAACCCGCCGGACTGGATAGCGCGCGGGCTTGCGATCGAGGATATCGTCGGGATACGTGCCCGGACGATACGCGGTACCGCCGGGACCGGTCGACTCACCGACAACCTCCAGGAGATAGCGCTCTCAAGCAGGCCGCTCGATGTGGAGGTGCGGTTTGTAAAGCCGGTCTCTTTCGATCTGCGGTTCGACGGCACGATCGCGCCGGTCGGGCTCACCGGGGCCATACGGAAGATGGATGTCCTCGATAACGCCCTTGTGGATCGGGCGGTGGACCGGGCAACATCAGACACCGACCTCTCCGCCACGGACGCTTTTGAGGTTCTCCACGCCTCGGGAACCGACGTCTACCAGATCACCCAGCTCCTCACCGCCGGCCTCCTCGGGCGGCGGCGGCGCGTCGTCCCGACACGCTGGGCGATAACAGCGGTCGATGATTCGGTATCGACCCGGCTCAAGAAGAAGATCGCACGCTACCCCCCGATCAGTGATATAGAGATATTCTCGGCATCGCTCTACGGAAACCATATCGTCTGCCTCCTCGTCCCGGGGGACTGGCGGTTCGAGATGATCGAGGTCTGGGGGAAGCGGTCGCTCTGGGGCGGCGAGGAGGAGACGATCGCTCAGGACAGCGAAGGGCTCACCCGGTCCGGCTACTCACCCCTCATGGGGGCCTACTACTCCGCCCGCCTCGCGGTCACCGAGTACCTGGAGGGCATACGGCGCTCCGCCCGGGTGATCGTGCTCCGGAACATCACCGGCGAGTACTGGGCGCCGCTCGGAACCTGGGTGGTGCGGGAGGCGACACGAAACGCCATGGCCGGGGAGAGGGTGCGGTGTGCCACCCTTGAGGAGGGAGTCGATACCGCTTCCCGCCTCATCGGGTTCTCCCGCTGGCATCCCCACAGCCGGCTCATACCGGATATGATGACCCAGAAGACGCTCTTTGATTTTTAGGCTCTCTGCTGCCGGTAACGCCCGACCAGGGTATCCAGGCTCTCGGCCTCGTCCACGCTCTTGTCCTCCCGCACCGCTATAAGCCTCGGGAACCGGAGCGCATACCCGCTCGCGTAGTTCGGGCTCGCCTGGATCTCGGAGTAGCCCACCTCAAAGACGACCTTCGGCTCGAGCGTGACCTCTTTTCCTGAGCGGGCGATCACGCTATCCTTCATGAGGGCGTAGAGGTCGGCGAGAACCTCATCCGTGATCCCGGTCGCGACCTTTCCTACGGGGAGGAGCCGGCCCTGGTCCTGGACCGCGAGAAGGAACGACCCGAACATCTTCGCCCGCCGGCCTTCACCCCACTCCGCCCCGATCACCGCGAGGTCGAGCGTCTCCACGCCGGGCTTCACCTTCACCCAGAGGCGCCCCCGGACACCCGGGGTGTAGGGCGATGATGGGACTTTCACCATGATACCCTCGTGCCCGAGGTCCAGGGCTTCGGTGTAGATCGCCTCAGCGCCGACGATATCGGAGACGAGGAACTGGGGGGTGACGTGAGCGTCGAGCACCTCTTCGAGGATCCGGCGCCGCTCGGAGAGGGGTCGGTCCAGTAAGGTCTCGCCGTCCAGGTAGAGGATATCAAAGACCCGAGGCACGACCTCGATCTCCTCCATCATGGCGCTCACCTGGTGCTTCCGCCGGAACCGCCGGATGACGTACTGAAACGGCATCGACCGGCCGTCCCGGACAGCGACCACCTCGCCATCCAGGATCACGTCATGACCCGTAGCCTCCCCGAGGTGCATGACGATATCGGGGAGGCTCTCCGTGACCTCCTCAAGCCTCCTCGAATAGATCCGGCAGACATCGCCTACCTTATGGAACTGGAACCTGCTCCCGTCGTACTTGTACTCGACGGCAACCTCGCCGTGGTCCTCGATCTGCCCGGCGATGGTTCCCGCCTGCGCAAGCATCATCTTCACCGGCCGGAACGGCTCGATCGTCACCTCAGAGAGGGCTGCCGGGTCGTGCCGGGCGAGGAGCGCCACCTCACCGAGGTCGTTCATCGCCTGGTGGGCATGCTCGACCAGGTGGACGTCGATATCAAACGCCTTTGCGACGGCATCGCGGACGCTCCCCTCACCCATACCGATCCTGAGCTCCTCAAGCATGAGCCGGGCGAGGTAGCGCCCCTCAAGGGGCCGGGAGTTTGCGAAGAGTTTCCGGACCAGGAGGAGTTTCCCCCGCTGGGACCGCGCCCCCTCAGCAGCCGCAACCCGCTCGAAGTCGCGGTAGACCTCGACGAGATCCATCTCCTGGACGAAGAACGACGTCTGTTCCTTATCCGCAAGGAGGCCCTCGATAGCAAGGCCGGCATCGCCGGTCGCGTTGATCGCTTCCCTGACGCGCTCCCGCTTTGTGCCGACGACGTAGGCGACAGCGTCGTAGAGGAGGTTTGGCCCCACGCCGAGCTTCTGGGGGCTCCAGTCGGGGAATATCCGGCCCATGATGAAGCGGACAAATACAGGGAGTTCTTCGTCATCGAGCCCGGGAAGGATGGTGCTGACCTGTTCGATCATATCCAGGCGCCCCCTGATCCTCTCCAGGTTCTCACAGATTTGAGCAAACTCCAGAAATTGCATACCCATCCTCCTGGAGTATTAGGATGCAGGAGGAATCAATTCTTCTGTCTTGAGGGACCGAAAAATCATATACAGACAGATATCACGATGACGGGTTGCTTCCGGATTGGGAGAAGTATGGCAGCCTGAGGCGCCCGGGAGCAGGATGTTTGAACACCTTCACGCCGCTCAACACCATGCGTTTTTGCAGGCGAAACGAGAGGGGGATATCAAACATCGCCAGAACCTCCTCACCCGCGCCACCGGGTGGCTCCCGGGTGACAGGAACTTCCCGGCAGAGGCGTTTGATCATAAGGCCGGGAGTTACCTCTGCTTTGAGGAGGAGAAGGAGGGATCGCCCGGGAAGGGTCAATCCATCACAGCGCTCAAGTACGTCCTCCGCGATCGTATCGAAGGTGATGGAAGCCAGCCCGAATGGACAAAAACCGCCTTCTTCGCCAGCAGTCCGACCGGTACTGCACGCAGATCCTCACGACCGGGGGGCGAGGAGAGCTGTATCTTCAGCATCGGGAACCTATCGCCGATCAAGATATATTCGAACGACATTCACGAAAAAATCATGAATATTTCATTAAAATGGAGAATATTCGTGATTCGACAGAAATAAAAAAACGATGGGTATATCAATGAGAATCGGTAAGATCCACTATGACCGACGCCAGCGATCCCTGATCGGGCTACCGGGGAATCAGACACCATGACAGGAAATAATAATATTCGACGCAAGGAAGAGGATGCACCAGGGATAGGTGGAGCGCAGGAGCTTCCCGGCGGGGAGATCTGCCTCTCGCTTCTGCGTGAAGCGCCGGATGGGTTTGTCCTGGTAGATAGTGAAGGACGATGCCGGTACCTGAACCAGGCATTCACCAGGATCACCGGATACACCGGGGATGACATCCCCTCCATAGC
>JAAZID010000026.1 GCA_012510295.1 Methanomicrobiales archaeon
GGCGAGTCCGGGATCGACCGAGAAGGTGATACCTGATGGGCGGACGGGGTAGACCGGCAGTCCCTCCTCGATCCCGAGGAACCCGCGCATAGCCCGGGCGACGCCCTCGGGCGAGTAGAGGTCGGGCCGGTCCGGGAAGAACTCAACGTCGACGTGATCCTCCTCGATCCTCTCGATATCTGCCCCGATCATCGGTATACGGTCGATGATCGTTTCCCGGTCAGTCCCGGTCAGGCGCTCCAGGTAGCTGTAGGGGAGCGTAATTATCGCCATATCACCGCCTCCCACGGTAGATCGGCGTCTCACGGATCCACTCGACATCGCTCCGGTAGAGATGCCGGAGGTCGCGGAGACCAAGACGGAGCATCGCCACCCGGCTTATCCCGAGCCCCCACGCGAGCACCGGGTGTTCTATCCCGAGGGGCGCGGTCACCTCCTGCCGGAAGATGCCTGCTCCACCGAGCTCCACCCAGCCGAGGCCGTCGACGTAGACCTCGGGCTCCACGGAGGGCTCGGTGTAGGGGAAGTAGCCGGGGCGGAACCGGACCTTCTCAAAGCCCATCTTCGCGTAGAACTCTTTTAGGAACCCGAGGAGGTTTCGGAAGTTGACACCCTCGTCCATGACGATCCCCTCGAGCTGCTCAAACTCGGCGAGGTGGGTGGGGTCGGTGGCCTCCCGCCGGTAGACCCTGCCGATACCAAACGCCTTCACCGGGGGCTGTTGGTGTTCTGCCAGGTGCTGGATGGAGAGGCACGTCGTGTGAGTCCGGAGCACGCACTGCTCTGCCTTCTCAGCACTCCAGGTTCCCCCCCATCCGATCGACGATGTCTCGCCGCCGTGTTCGTGCATGTCGCGGACACGCTCATACCCCGCCGGGAGCGGCCAGCGCTCACCGAGGAAGAACGTATCCTGCATCTCCCGCGCCGGGTGGTCCTGCGGCTGGAAGAGGGCATCGAAGTTCCAGAACGAGCTCTGCACGATCCCGCCCGCGATCTCGGTGAACCCCATATCGAGGAGGACCCGGCGCATCTCGTCGAGAAGGCGCTGGTAGGGGTGAGTCTTCCCCGGGTAGGCGCGCCGGGGAAGTTTCGTCACGTCGTAGCGCCGGAGCGGGAGATCCCTCCACGCGCCGGAGAGGATCTGGTCGCGGGTGAGCGTGCCCACCTCTTCCTGGAGGTCGAGCCCTCCGGCGAGGAGTTCCCCGCCTTGAGGGGTTAGTGAGACGGTGTAGGTGACGGCCTCTTCCTCCTGCACGAGCCCGCGCCGGAGGAGATCCGCGACGCCCTCCCCATCTTCGATCGCACCTATTTCTCCTGCCCGGGCAAACGCAGATTCATCAGGTCCAGGAGCGGCATCCCCGGCCTTCTGCACAACCCCGTCCCGGACGGTGACCCAGCCCTTCTTTCGCATCCAGCCGATCGCGATCTTTGCAAGCGGGTGCGCCTGCAGATCACGCATCGGGATCTCGTTTCCAAAACTCTCAAGCACCTGCCGCTCGGGGAGACCTTTGCCAGCGTAATCCCGCCCCTCCTCAGTCAGGGTATACCGCCGGGAGACGTGTTTTTCCACATCCACGAGCCCCCGCTCGCCGGCGAGGTTTGCATACTGCACAACTGCCTCCCGGCGGGTGCCCATCCGGTCGGCAAGGGTGGCCACATCGGCCGAGCCCACCGCTCCTAAGGTGACCAGGAGTCTCTTCTCATTCAACGTAAGTTCCACTATTCCACCTCATCCACAAGGTGCTCGACTGCATCCATCTTATCCCTCAGATCGGTAAGAAACACCTGCACGCGCTCGTGTGTCTCTTTCTTACACTGCCCGCAGGTCATATCACCGCTCTCGCACCGGCGCCGGAGTTCGGCGAGCTCCGCGTCGTCCTTGAGCATGTGGAAGAGGTTTAAGAGGTATATCGAGCAGCGGTCAGGCTCTCCGCCGAGGCGTTTCTGTTCCTCAAGCGTCATCCGCCCCCCGGTCAACGCCGCCATGACCTTCTTCCTGACCGACTTTTCGGTCTCATAAAACCCGAACAGGCTCTCCGGGATGCTGCTTGACATCTTCCCACCCTGGAGCCCCGGCATGAAGATGTGGTAGGTCGATGAGGGGAGATAGAACCCGAATCCCCCGCAAGCGATCTCGATATCCCGGACGGCGTCGCCCACCCGGGAGTACGACTGATCCCTGATATCCACGTGGCCTGCGTACTTCTTTGAGCCCGCAAATGCGTGGTGGACAGCCTCGAGAGCATCCGCCGGTGCGTTCTTCGATCGGACACTGATATGATCGCCGCGGTCCTCGACCGTGAACATGCGGAGCTTGTGAGCCACATCCCTGGTGAGCCGGATATGCGGATCCTGGTCAAGGCCGACCGGGACGACCGTGGGGGCGGGCCCGGCATCGAGCTGCGGGTAGAGGATATCGCCCACCTGGGTGGCGACGCTTATGGCGTGGCCAAGCGTGGTCTCGGGACCAAA
>JAAZID010000167.1 GCA_012510295.1 Methanomicrobiales archaeon
CTCTGATGGACCGCGAACACACCTGCACCCCACCCCCGACTGCCCCTGCAATTTCTCCTCTCGCGCGAGGAGTGGTCGGAGAGGTTGGCATGTTTGCCCCCGCTCATCCCCCTGCAATTTCTCCTCTCGTGCGAGGAGTGGTCCGGCATTCGCGGTGCCTCCCGGACATTACCGCTTCGCCGCAATACCCTCCCTGTGCAGGAACGAGAGTTTGCTCTGTGTCCGGGAGTGGAAGTCATACATGCACATCCATCCGTCGTACTTTGTCATGGACCATGCATCATGCCGGGTCGTGTAGAGCAGGGGGATTGCGGGGATCTCCTCTGCGAAGAGTTCCTGCATCTCAAATACGATAGCCTTCCTCTTCTCATCATCAAGCTCTACCGCCTCACGGGCTGCGAGCGCATCAAGCTCGTCGTTCTGGTAGCCGCAGCTTGCCGCCCGGCTGACTACGCCCTGGCCCGGGGTCGTTGTGGTGGAGGTATACTTCGTGCGCAGGTAGTCGGCATCTATTCCCCAGTCCCCATTGCCGGAGATGAGGAGCTCAAAATCGCCTTTCTTCAGGTTATCATCCCTGGATTTGCTCTCGAGCGCCTTTACCCGGATATCGATGCCGACATCCCTGAGCCGTTCTTTGAGGAGCTCCCCGATCCGGACCTCATCGCTTGCAAGGCTGAGGGTGTAAGAGAGCTTCTTTCCGTCTTTATCGCGGATGCCGTCTCCGTCGGTGTCTTTCCAGCCGGCCTCATCGAGGAGCGCTCTTGCCTTTGCGGCGTCAAAGTCATACGCGGGCTGGTTTGCATTGTACCAGATGTGGTCCTCGGGGAGGATACCCATCCTGCCCGGCTTCCCGGCGCCGCGCTGGATCTTCTCCACAAGTTCGTCGCGGTCGATTGCGTATGCAAAGGCCTGGCGTACCTTTTTGTCGTTCAGCTCGGGACGGTTATTCATGCTGAAATAGAGTTCGTATCCCCAGAACGCCGGTTGCTGTACAATCCTTATGTCGGGCTTACGCTCGAACCGGGCCAGCACATCGGGGGTGATGGTAGCAAAGTCGATCTCGCCCTGTTCAAGAGCGATCACTTCGTCGCTGACCGGGATGAACTCAACCGCTTTTATGGCGGGCCTGGGCCCCCAGAACTCATCATTTGCTACGAACCGGTAGGATCCATGCTCCGGATTGAATTTTTCAAGCCGGTAAGGGCCGGTGCCGGTAAAAGCCTCCGGGGCCAGGAATGTTATCGGATCAGTGACTGCGCTGTAGATATGCCCAGGTATGATTTTTAGCGAGGCGAGTTTGTACAGGAACGTTGCCGTTGGCTGGACGAGCACAAACTTCACGGTATGCTCATCGATAACCTCGACGTGATCGATGATCCCGTCATCCATCCCCCCTACTGCGGGGATGTGCTCTTGCTTGTACTCGATCGTGAACTTCACATCATCCGCGGTAAAGGAAACCCCGTCCTGCCACCTGACACCCTCGCGGAGACAGAACGTATACTCCCTGCCGTCCGGGCTGAGGGTCCAGGATTCTGCAAGCCAGGGTATGAGACCTTTTTCGTCTCTCTCAAGCAGGCTATCGAAGATCATGGTCACCTTGGACCTCCCCGGCCCCCGGGGGTTGACTGAGAAGGGCTGTGGATGCCCGTAATTTCCCCCGGTCAGGTGTATAACGTCTGCTTCGAGAGAGCCGGTGGTCAGAGGGGCGGTGTCGCCGGTGCTCTCCTCTGATAGGCATCCGGCTGCAATCAATGCAAAGACTACAAGGGCGAGCGATAGCCCCAACAATTCGTGTTTTTTCATGGTGATCGTCCTTAGAAACCATCGGAGATGTGTGGTTATGCTTCTGGTCTGCTGCAGTGAGCACATTTGTGCAAAGAACGGCCTTTCCCCGGTATTCGGGCTGACTGATGGCGTCTCTTATGCCCGGCACGATGTTCCCACACACTCGTTACCCCATTATCTTGACAATTCTATGAGATAAATCTACTGAAGTAAATTTGTGTTTAATCCATATATCTTTAGTATTTATCCGGCCCGGCGGGGAGTGGTGGATTGTGAATATACGTATTTTCACGCTATATTATCACGATCGAGCCCCGGTTCGCGCTGTTCTGTCA
>JAAZID010000168.1 GCA_012510295.1 Methanomicrobiales archaeon
CGAGACAGACGATGCAAGGGCCGTAGCAGCATGCATCGCCTCAGCTCAGGCCGGCCTTGATCGCGAAATATCGCCGCTCATCCTCACGCCCCGGGAGTTCCGGTCATTGAAAACCGCTGATCCGGCTCTCTATGAGCGGATTTGTGCGGGAAACGTTTTGATCGAGGAGGAGGAACCATCACGAAATATGGTTTCATGAAGTGGTCCGGCGACCCCTCCGCCGGCCTTGCCGCGCACCGGGCCCTTGTCGCGAAGGTCGGCGGATTTGCGCAGGGGTTTTTGAGGAAGGCAGACCCGGCCTCTCGATCTAGGTCATGAGTTTCCTCCGCGATTGGGTAGCAAACCGCATCCGGGGGACGGATATGCGCTACACGCACAGCTTCCACGAGCACGGTCTCGCCTGAAGTCTTTGGTCAGAAATCGGAGCAGATCCCTCGCTTTTGATGCGCCTGCGGGATCTCTGGCCCCGATAACCCCCCGTCAAGCCTCTACCACCGCGCGCCAAATAACAACCCTTATGATGGATCTTGCGAGAGAGACTATTTGAATGCTCGATCAGTTCAAGGGGTGCCTCCTCGGGGCTGCCATCGGCGATGCGCTTGGAATGGCCCGGGAGAGCACCCCTCCCGATTTCCAGCGCCTCCACGAGGGATACCGCCGGGCCTGGCGCGGCCACCCGAACGCCGGGCTCAAACCCGGGCAGTTCACCGACGATACCCAGATGATGCTCCTCGTCGCCGGACTTCTCGCCGACGGCGCATACTCGGAGAGCGCCTACGCTGCCGCCCTCGCCCGGATGTACATGAACGAGGAGCTCCGGTTCCCCGACGGTGCCGTTGAGGCCGCGTGCCGCCACCTCCTCCTCTCCGGTGGAGAACGAGGTGGCGTCTCCTCAAACACCGCTGGTTGCGTCAGCATCGCCATACCGTTTGCGCTCGCGTACAGCGATCCGGTCGACGTAACCGAACGGGTGGTTCAGGCCTGCAGCGTCACCCATACCCACCCGGCGGCACATGCCGGCGCCGTCACCGTCGGGATGCTCATCCACTACGCCATCCGCGGCCATCATGAAGCGCTCTCCCTCGCCGGAAAGCATGCAGGCTTTGAGGATATCACCCTCGGAAACAAGATACGCGCCGCCGTCCGACTCGCGGACGAAGGGATAAGCCTTGGGAGTGCGATCTCGGTGATAGGAAACGACGTGACCGTCTACCAGACCGTCCCGCTTGCGTTTTTCCTGATCCACCACATCAAGGATATCCCCGTGCTCCTCAACACCGCCGCCCACGTCGGGGGAAACACCGATACCATTGCATTCATATGCGGTGCCTACATCGGCGCGACCTACGGAAAATCCGCGCTGCCCCGTGACCTCCTTGAGGGTCTTGAGGGCCGGGATGAGATCGAGGCGATGGCCGCCCGGCTCTATGAGCGCTGTCTTACAAAGCCTTAAGATTCTATAAAAGACACATCTTCCGTATGGAAATTGCGATTATCGGTGCATCCGGATACACCGGCGGTGAGCTGATGCGGCTCCTGATAAACCACCCCTCCGCAGACGTCGTCGCCGCAACATCCCGGAAGCTGGACGGCACCCCCGTCGCCTCGGTCCATCCCCACCTCCGCGGGCTGACCGATCTCGTCTTTCAGAACGCTGGGGCCGGCGATATCGATGCAGATTTCGCCTTCCTCGCCGTTCCCCACACGGCGGCGATGAATATCGCCGGGACGCTTGTCGAGCGGGGGATCAAGACCGTCGACCTCTCGGCCGACTACCGGCTCGCGAAGGATATCTACGAGAAGACCTACGGCGTGCGCCACGAGAACTACTTCGAGGCCCCCTACGGCCTGCCCGAGCTCCACCGGGATGAGGTCAGGGGATCTTCCTTTGTCGCAAACCCGGGTTGCTTCCCGACCGGAGCGACGCTTGCGGCGGCACCGCTCGCGAAGTCTGCCCACACGATCATATACGACGCGAAGACCGGGGTCACCGGAGCGGGCACAAACCCCTCCGCGACGACCCACTACCCGAACGTCGGCGATAACTTCAGCGCCTACAAGTGGACGGGCCACCGCCACCTCGCGGAGATGAAACAGGAGGCGGCCCGGCTCGGCTCAGCCGCCCGTTGCTACTTCACACCGCACCTCCTCCCGGTGAACCGGGGCATACTCACGACGGCCCATATCCTCCTCAATGAGCCGATGGAACAGGAAGAGGTCGAGGCCCTCTACCGGGAGTTCTACGAGGACGAGTTCTTCGTCCGCTACCAGAAACCGACCCTTGCGGCCGTGCGGGGGACGAACTTCTGCGACGTGGCCGTGGAGAGCGAGGGCGACCGGATCGTCGCGGTCTCCGCGATCGACAACCTCGTCAAGGGCGCAAGCGGCCAGGCG
>JAAZID010000169.1 GCA_012510295.1 Methanomicrobiales archaeon
GCGTTCTGTCCACCGGAGGTCGAGAATAACCCCGTGCTCCAGATCCTGCAGTACCACGTCTTCCCCCGGGCGGGCATGGTCACCATCCGCCGGCCTGCGAAGTTCGGCGGGGACCGGGAGTTTAGCGTCTACGAAGACCTTGAGAGGGCTTACGCCGCCGGCGAGATCCACCCGCTGGACCTGAAGACGGCCGCCGGCGACCACCTCATCGATATACTCGCCCCCGTACACGACTACGTCTGCAACGGGTGATCTGACCATGGGCCGCAGGGATGAGTATGAGCGGTTTGACCGCGAGATCGAGGCGATGGGCGTCCGGGTAAAGGATGCCGACCAGGTGAAGGTGCGCGACGACGTCTTCGATGAGGTCACCCTCGTCGCGCTCTACCGTCTCGTTCACAAGAAGCTGATATCGGTCATCGGCGGCCCGGTCAGCACCGGAAAGGAGGCGAATATCTACTACGGCGAGCACGACGGCCGAGGTCTTGCTATCAAGATTTACCGGATCCAGACGGCGAACTTCCGGGCGATGACCGATTATCTCGCGGGAGACCGCCGGTTTTCAAGTATCCGGGGTTCGCGCAAGGGCATCATATTCGCCTGGACGAAGAAAGAGTACAGCAACCTCGCCCGGGCGCGCGATGCCGGGGTTCCGGTCCCCGAGCCCCTGGCTTTCGACCGAAACATCCTCCTGATGGAGTTCCTCGGCGAAGAGGAGGCACCGTACCCCCAGCTCCGCCTCGCGGAGGTGGATGACTACGATGCGGCGTACCGGGATGTCCTCGATTACATGAAACGGCTCTACCAGGACGCACGCCTGGTCCATGCCGATCTCTCCGAATACAATATCCTCTACCACGAGAAACCATACCTGATAGATATGGGGCAGGCGGTCACCCTGGATCACCCCCGGGCGCTCGCGTTCCTGATCCGGGATATAAAGAATATCAACCGATACTTCTCCCGCTACTGTGATGTCCTGGATGAGCAGGAGATCGCACGAACGATCACCGGCATCGAACGCCGGGAACCCTGAGAAGGAGGATACAACCATGACAAGACAAGAGATGAAGGTTTCAACAGCAAGGGTCGGCGTACTCATCGGCAAGAACGGGTCCACGAAACGCGAGATCGAGGAGAAGACCGGTATATCCCTCCTGGTCGACAGCGGGGAGGGGACGGTGGTGATCGAGGGAGAGGATCCGATCGCCGTCATGACCACAACAAGCATCGTCCAGGCGATAAACCGCGGGTTCTCTCCGGAACGGGCGCTCCGGCTGCTTGAGGACGAGGACATGATGCTTGAGGTCATCAACCTCGCCGACCTCGCGGATACCGCCCGGCACCTTGAGAGGCTCAGGGGCCGGATCATAGGCAAAGCGGGAACCTCCCGCGCCCAGATCGAGGATATGACCGGCACCGAGATATCGGTGTACGGAAAGACCGTCGCGATCATCGGCTTCCCGGAGAAGAACGAGATCGCAAGAAAAGCGGTGGAGATGCTGATCCAGGGCGTACCCCACGAAAACGTCTATTCGTTCCTCGACCGGAAGCGAAAAGAAGCAAAACAGAATATGCTGGAGTATTATTCGTGATGGGCGGGGGTAAGCACCCCCTGCCGCCCACCAACCATCACAGCAGTACCGATATGAAATCTGCAGTGGAAATGAAGGGGTATCGATGGATATAGCCGACCTGCCTATCCCGCCGGATCTCGCGGCAGGCTACACCAGGCAGGGCATCACAGAACTCTACCCGCCACAGGCCGATTGCGTCGAAGCGGGGCTTTTTCAGGGGAAAAACCTTCTTATCGCCATACCGACAGCGAGCGGAAAGACCCTTGTCGCTGAGATGGCGATGCACAACCAGGTCCGGCAGGGGGGCAAGTGCCTCTACATCGTCCCCCTGCGGGCGCTTGCAAGCGAGAAGTACGAAGAGTTCTCCGGGAAGGGCCTCCGCGTCGGTATAGCGACCGGCGACCTCGACCGGCGGGATGACTACCTCGGACGAAACGATATCATCGTCGCGACGAGCGAGAAGGTGGATTCGCTCCTACGAAACAGGGCTCCCTGGCTCTCGGAGATCACCCTGCTCGTCCTCGATGAGATCCACCTCATCGATGACCCTTCCCGGGGGGCGACCATCGAGATGGTGATAGCAAAGCTCCGGCACAGGAATCCCGGTATGCAGATCATCGGCCTCTCAGCCACGATCGGCAACCCCGGAGACCTGGCCGGGTGGCTCGATGCCGCGCTTGTGGAGAGCGACTGGCGGCCGGTCGACCTCCGCGAAGGGGTCTTCTTCCAGGACGGCATCCATTTCGCCGACCATGACCGGGAGGTCGCGCGCCAGAGCAAGTACGAGGATCTCGACCTCGTCCTCGATACGGTCGCTGATGGGGGGCAGTGCCTGGTCTTCGTGAGCTCCCGCAGGAACGCCGAAGCGTTTGCGAAGCGCGCCGCTTCCGGCCTGAAACTCACAAACCCGACCCTCGCCGGCTACGCGGATAAGATCCGCTCAAGCGCCTCGACCGATATGGGAAAGACCCTTGCCGCCTGCGTGGCGCAGGGGGCGGCGTTCCACCACGCGGGGCTCGCGCGGGAGGAGCGCCAGATCGTTGAGGCAGGGTTCCGGGAGGGGGAGATCAAGGTTATCTCCTCGACCCCGACGCTCGCCGCAGGCTTAAACCTCCCCGCCCGGCGGGTGATCGTCCGCGACTACCTCCGGTTCAACGCCGGTGTGGGGATGGCGCCGATACCGGTCCGGGAGTACCGGCAGATGGCGGGGCGGGCCGGCCGGCCGCACCTCGACCCCTACGGCGAGGCGGTCCTGATAGCGAAGTCGGAGGAGATGGTCGGGGAACTCTTCGACTGCTACATCGATGCGCCGGCCGAAGATATCAGGAGCCAGTGCGCGAACGAGGCGGTCCTCTGCACGCATATCCTCTCGCTCATCGCGACGGGGTTTGCCCGCGAGCGCGGCGAGGTGCTCGAGTTCATGGACAGGACGTTCTACGCTCACTCCGGCGAGAACCCCCGTGCGCTCGCGCGCGCGGTCGATCGGGTGCTCGAGTTCCTGCGGGAGGCAGAGATGATCACCGAGGTCGGGGAGTGGCTTGAACCGACCGAATACGGGTCGCTCGTCTCCCGGCTCTACGTAAACCCCATGAGCGCTGAGATCATCGTCTCGGTGATGACCCGGCAGAAGGGGTATACCGATATCGGTCTTTTGCAGCTCCTCTGTTCGACACCCGATATGCTGACGCTCTACGTCAGGAGAAACGACGCCTACCTCCTCGACCGGTTCCTCACCGATCACCTGGATGACCTCTGGATGGAGATCCCCTGGGATGCGGGCGAGGAGTTCGAGCGGAGCCTCAAGACAGCGCTCCTCCTCAGCGACTGGGCGGATGAGGTGGGTGAGGATACCATCTGTGAGCGCTACAACGTCGGACCGGGTGACATCTACGGAGCGGTGGACAGCGTCGCCTGGCTGGTCCACGCGAGCCGGCACCTCGCCCGGCTTTTTGCGCCGCACCTTGAGAGTCCGATCGGGGAGATGGAGCTCCGGGTCAAACACGGTATCAAAAAGGAGCTCCTGCCCCTCATCAGGCTCCGCGGGATCGGGCGGGTCAGGGCCCGCCGGCTCTTCAACAATAACCTCGGATCGCTTGAGGCGCTGCGCGCCGCCGGGCCGGAGAAGGTGGGGAAAGTCATCGGGCAGAAGATCGCCGCCCAGGTCTTTGAGCAGCTCGAAGGGGTGCGCGACGAGATCGAGGAGGCCAGCGAGGAGCAGTCGACCCTCTTCCGGTTCGGGGGGGCGAAGGAATAATGGAGTCGGAATATGGCGAGAAGGGGAGGGGGCCAGAATACGACATCTTCCAGGCGGTCTTTGCAATCGACGACAACGCAAAATTTCTCAGGCGGGTCCGCCGGATCGCCGACGAGTATGATACGCATGTTATCTTCTTTGACGCCGACCGCCTGGCCGGGCGCAACCACGTGGCGGTGGCGCTCCGGCATGCGTGGCGGTCGTGGGCCGGCGGGGAGCCGATAGCAAACTCGTTTGAGATGGAGGCACTCCTCTACGCTGCCGGGACGAGGCAGTGCCAGGTGGCGGCGTTCTTCGGTATCCACCCGGGGGAGAACCGGGCTTACGTTGTGGTCTCTCCGCCGGCACCGGGCATCCGGGAGCGCCTCGCTGAGGTTGTGACGCTCGTCGATGAGGACTGGGAGGATCTCTCCCCCGCGAAGCGGGAGCGCCTCGCAGAACTCTTCGGTATCACGCCCGAAGAGGTCTTGGTGGTCGGGGAGGGGCGGTTCCGCGACCTCGTGCTTGAGCGGGTCGCGCTCCTCGACGTCTACCGCTGATGCGCCGATGCGTGGGTGAGGATGTGCCGGATCTCAGGGATGATGATATCCCGGGCGGCGAGCGTGACCGCCTTCGTGGAACCGGGTATGCAGAAGACCGCCCGCCCATTGATGACGCCGGCGATCGCCCCTGAGAGTATGGCGGCGGTCCCGATCTCCTCGTAGCTCTTCAGCCGGAAGAGCTCCCCAAATCCTGCGATCTCCTTCTCAAGGAGC
>JAAZID010000170.1 GCA_012510295.1 Methanomicrobiales archaeon
ACGATCACCGGGGGGGCCGCCAGGTTCGGGGTGGAGATGGCCTTCCCGGGCGCTGACCGCACGAAATTTACCGAAGCGGTTCTCTTTCCGCTGGCCGGGCTTGAACCGGACGGTGCCGCGCTCCTCGACAGTGTAAGCGCTATCACCACCGGCCTCTTTTACTCGGGCACCGCCCGGGTCGCTGCCGGGCTTGCTGCCGGCACCCTCTCCCGGGAGGAGGCCTGCGGTATCCTTAAGGATGTCTTACTCCTCACGCCGGAGACGGCGGAGGACTGCCTCCGGTGCATCGAGGGGTTCGGGGCCTACCCGGCGGCTGTGCATGAGGGCTACCGCCGTGTGCGGGATTACGTCGGAGCGTCCGGGCCCCGGCAGTGGGAACGCTTCGCCCGCATCCTCACCGCTCCCCTGATGCCGGCCGATCTCGCCGACACTCCCTGATGAACGCCAGGGCTTCCTCGTCGGTGATCGCGAACGTTGCCTGTGCTTCGAGCGCGATCACCCGGAGGATCACGGAGACGTCATCGAGACGGCGTTTGTGGTCACCGCGGACGTTCTTTCTCACTTCGCGGAGGGTTGCGATTGCGACGCCAGCGTTTGCGATTGTGCAGAGCGCACTCTCCCGGGTGCCGATATCGACTATGGGGAGGGGCGGCCTTGTGGCGGGAACCTGAGCCATGGTTCCTATCCTCACGCTACAGGAATTTGAATCTGCCGGCCGCTCTGCTCCGGGACTTGAGGGTATCTTCCCGCGTGATTATATCAATTGCCGGCTGTTATCTCCTGCACCAGAATCTCTCGATACTCTGCTCCGATACTGTATTCTCCAGGGACACCTAACCGGATACACGGATCTCCCATATTGTGGATACGACTCATGACTACCGAACCTGAGACTACCGTCGCTGAGCCTTGCTGGTGGAGGGCTCTCCTGAAGAACCGCTACATCGTCGGTTTCATCAAGTTCACCCTCCCGTTTGCCATCGGTGTGGTGCTGTTCGCCGTCCTCTACATGATCGAGCCCTACCCGCGGTTCCTGACTCTCTCGGGACTGGCAGCCGCGTATTTTTTCCCACCGGCCGGGAAGGAGTCGATCATCCCGATCGCGATCCTGATGGGGTACCCCTGGTGGCTCATCACGTTCGTTATCGGGATGATCGATATTGCGGTCTCCCTCTTTGTGGTCTGGAACTTCGACCTGGCGCTGAAGATACCGCTCATCGGCCGATTGCTCGATAGCGGGATGACGGCGGCCCGGAACTACACCGAGACCCAGCCCTGCATTAAGGGGATATCGACGGCAGGGCTCATCTTATTCGTCTTCTTCCCGTTCCAGGGGACCGGGTCGATGAACGGATCGATCCTCGGCCGGCTGCTCGGGATGAACGAGGCGAGGGTGTTTGGGTGTGTCTCCACGGGTTCGCTCGCCTCGACCCTCATCATCGCGCTCGGCGCCGACGTGCTCCTGGACGTCTACCAGAAAAGTCCGGCCCTCGGGATCGGGCTCCTGGTCGCAGCCGTGCTCGCGGTCGTGGCCGGGGTGATCCTGTGGCGGATGCGGAAGAATAGGTTGCGGGGCCGGCGGCGGTAGTTGGGGGAGCTCGGAGAGAGGGCACTATCCAGGAGTGGGGATAGCCTCACAGGATTGTGCCGGGCCCGGGATCCCGTAGACTGGGGTTTCAGGGCCTCTTCTTATTTTTCCGAGCGCTGCGCGATACCACATGGTATAGCGCGATGCCGGCCAGTATTGTTTGGTGCTGAGCTCCTTACCGGGCGAAACGCAACCTCCCCTACCATGCAGGATGACTTACCTACCATGCAGGGCGACTTACCTACCATGCAGGGCGACTTACCTACCATGCAGGGCGACTTACCTACCATGCAGGGCGACTTACCTACCATGCAGGGCGACTTACCTACCATGCAGGGCGACTTACCTACCATGC
>JAAZID010000171.1 GCA_012510295.1 Methanomicrobiales archaeon
CCGAACACGAAGTTCATCACCCGGATCATCCTGAAGGGGCTGCTGGATCCGATCCTGCAGATACCGGTCAACATCGTGAATGCGGAGTTCGTCGCAAAGGAGCGCGGCATCCGGGTGAGCGAGACCACCACCGAGGAGGCTCACGGTTTCCGAAACCTCATCACCATCTCCGCGAAGACCGACCGGATGACCGAGTCGGTGAGCGGGAACGTCTCCGCCCCGAACCGGGTGCGGATCGTGAATATCGGCGGATACATGACCGACCTGACCCCGACCGGTCATGTCGTCATATCGCGCCACACCGATAAGCCCGGTGTCATCGGGAAGGCGGCGACGATCCTCGGCCGCGCGAACGTGAACATCGCGGGGATGCAGGTGGGCCGGCACAAACCCGGCGAGGAGGCGTTGATGGTCCTCACCGTCGATTCTGTGGTGCCGGCCGATGCGATGGATGAGATCCGGATGATCGATGGTATCCACACGGCGAAACACGCCGAGATCTGATCGCCTCCTTCCTATTTTTGGTGCCGGCCGCCCCGGGGGGTGGCGGTGAGGGAATAATTTTATACCCGGAGCACTAACTCTATTGGGCAGACACGGGCTCGTGGTCTAGCTGGTTATGACGTCGCCTTGACATGGCGGAGGTCCTGAGTTCGAATCTCAGCGAGCCCATCGTCGTTTTTGAAATAAGTGTTTTATAGAGCATGTTTTTTTGTAGGGGATCCGCCCGGAGTGGGGTGTAATTTTGGTACTTTTGCTCTGCCGGCATGGGGTCCGTTGTAGCCTTTTAGGGAGAGGGATAGAGATTCTTCGAAGTTTTTGAGGGATTTAGGCTTGTAGCTTTTGAGTGCTTTTTTTGGAGATTCTGGCCATTCTGGTTGCCGGGAGATGGGGGTGAGTTGTTACGAGTTTTTTTTAGGTATCGGCCGGGAAGTGCTCCTGCGGGGTACGTATACCCGGAGATTTCCAGGGGGGTCGGAGCCTGTTGCCCCCCATCCCCCGCCCCCGGAGGGCGAGCAGGGTCGATGCCGCCCCACTCACCGGGAGGACACCGGCGAAGATCACCTCTCCCGTCGCCCCGGCCGGAGTGCAACAAACCTGACGATACCATAGCTCGCCGCCGCCGTCACAAAAAAGAGCACCGGATAGGTCATCCAGTCCGTCCAGGCCATCCCGGTGGAGGAGATCCAGGCAGCAGCGAAAGCAGCGATGATGAGGGGATGGATGAGATAGATCCCGAACGAGTGCTTCCCTATCGTTCGGATCGAGTCAGCAGCGAGACCGCCGGCCTCTTCAAGCCGCATGGCGACCATGGCGAGCAGGATGATGACCGGGACGTAGTAGAGTGGTTCGACTATCCGGTAAACAGAGAAGACCGCGAGTGTTGCGCTGGAGAGACTCCCCTGGAGGAGCATGGGGAGAACCCAGACGCCCCCGACGAGTAAAGCCCCGATTCCGGCCGCGACGGCGACCCACGCCGGGGAGATCGATCTCATCACCGACCGGAACCTCCCGGTATGCCGGGATACGTGGATACCGAGAATAAAATAAAAAAGGTGTGAGGGAAACGCCCGGGCCAGGATCAGATACCAGTCAGCGCCTGCAAACGCCCCGGCGGCATGGGCGCCCACGTTCCAGAGGATCTGGAAGAAAAGGAGGGTGAGGAGGAGATAGAGCGCTGCACCGGCCCGGTCGAAGGCGTCGTACCCCCGGATTATCAGGGGATAGAGGATGTAGAGCTGGATGATCACCACGAAGAACCAGAGGTGGTAGGCGGCGGTCCCCGTGAGGAGGGCGCTCACAACGGCCCCCGGGTCGGGCATGCCGGCGAGGTGTATCGCCCCCTCCACCGGTATGAGGAGGTAGAGGGCAGTGAAGAAGAGGTACGCGGGGAGGATCATCCGGGCCCGGCGCCGGTAGTAAGTCCGGAGCGAGTACTCCCCCGAATACCGGAGCGCGAGCACCCACCCGGATATGAACATGAAGACCGGCACGGCGAAGTGGGCGGCGACGTAGACAAAAGCGTTCAGGAGGGCGGGCAGACTCACCCCGGGGAAGAGGGTGAAGTGCATGGATATGTGGACCGCGATCACGGCGAGGGCGGCGAATCCCCGGAGATAATCAAGTTCCCTGATCCAGACCACCAGAACCACGCACCGATCTTCTCTCCCGTCGAAGAGACGTACCAGATCGTTTGCGG
>JAAZID010000172.1 GCA_012510295.1 Methanomicrobiales archaeon
ACTACCACGACCTCTACAAGACGGTCAACACCCTGCTCGACCAGTACACCTACCGGCTCGCGTCGTTCCTCAACGACCGCGGTTACCCCTCGGTCTTCGTCCCCCGGGACGGCTACGGGGGCATCGAGGCCCTCAGGAAAAACCCTGTCGCCTTCTTCTCGCATCGGCACGCCGCACTCCTCGCCGGGCTCGGGACGTTCGGCGTGAACAACGCCCTCATAACACCCAGATACGGTCCACGGGTCCGGTTTGGTTCGATCATCACCGCCGCAGACCTCCCGCCCGATCCCCTGCGGGAGGATGACCTCTGCACCCGGTGCATGAAGTGTGTCCACGCCTGCCCCGCAGGAGCGCTCGACGAGCAGGATTACCCTGAAGGACTCACTGATAAGGCTGCCTGCACAGCAAACAGCGCTGAACTTGCCCGGCGTCGCATATCCCCCTGCGGCATCTGCATCGCCGTCTGCCCCGTGGGGGAGGACCGGCAGCATTACGGTGAGGAGGAACCGCAACACCGCCGGGCAAAAGAGCACGTACAGGGGTACGGCGGGCTGTAAGGCCCGCTCAATCTTCTTCCCTTTTCGTCCTTCCCGTCAACCGACCCATCAGCTCAGGTGCCCGATCTTTGAGGCCGAACCCGACGATGATGGCGATCGCAGCCCCGAGCCCGAGCGCAAGCCCCCAGGCGAGCGGGACGACGAAGACATAGATGATCGAGAGATCGATCAAGAGCTGCTGGAGTGCGAGTACGACGACGACGAAGTAGAGGAATGCCCGTAGCACCATTGCAATCATCCCAAAACCTTCGATCTTTCGCGTCTCTCCCATATTTTCAAGGAAGTCCATGAGCCAGTCGATCAGGATGATCCCGACGACAAGGATCAGGATAAACGCGATGATGTTTGGTATGTAGGCGACGATTGCCCCGACCGCCGCCGTCAGGGGCGCGATCTGGAGGACACCGACCGCTGCGAGGATCGCGATGAGGTAGATGAGCCAGCGAACGATGAGGTCGAATAACCGAACGATACTGAGCCCTGACTTCTCGATGTGTGCCCCGGCCGATGTCTTTCTGAGAGCGTCATCGACGCCGACCCGGTCGAGGATCCCGGCAACGATTCTCCCGAGAACGCGCCCGAGGATCCAGCCGATGATGAGGATGATGATTGCTGCGATGATGTTTGGTAAAAACAGTATAACGTTACGAGCCAGTTCTTCAACCGGCTCAAATGGCGCCATTACCTGCGCTGCGATGTCTTCGTTTGCCATGGTAGAACCACCGGGGCAAAGGTGTAACGGGTACTATATTAACCTGATGCTCCGGTGGGAGTTTCGGTGGAGAGAATCTTTTGGTCAGGAGCTGGCCGCTCCTGAAATCTGCCTCTCTCCCGTGTGGCGATGCATGAGCGCAAGCACCGCCGGCATCACGATGATCGCACCCATGAGCGAGAACCCTACCGATATGACCGTCACGATCCCGAAGTTACTGACGATGTTGAACGTCGAGAGGATGAGTGCCGAGAACCCAAATACCGTCGTCAGCCCCGAGACCGTCACGGCGATACCGATCTTCTGCACAGCGGTCTGGATGGCGTCGAGGAACTCCATGCCCCGGGCGAGCTCCTCCTCGCACCGTTCCATGATCAGGATGGTGTACTCAGATGCGACACCGATCGTCATCGACCCGAGGACGGCGGTCAGCGGGGTGTAGTCGAGGTTGAGGAGGTACATGATCGCCCCGTTCCAGCCCACGATGAAGATGATCGGGATCACCGG
>JAAZID010000173.1 GCA_012510295.1 Methanomicrobiales archaeon
ACCTCCTCCCCGGCGAGGCACCGCACGGCCTCCTCTCCCGGGTCACCGATGCCGTGGGGGGCCCGACCAGAGCCCGCGAGTTCTTCTCGCTCATGTCAGACCTCCTCTTCCTCCCAAACTCTCCCACCCTGATGAACGCCGGCACCGCAAACGGTCAGCTCTCGGCCTGTTTTGTCCTCCCGGTGGAGGATAACCTCAAAGGTATCTTTCGTAGTCTCGCCAACATGGCGCTCATCCACAAATCAGGGGGCGGGACCGGGTTTTCGTTCTCCCACATCCGCCCCCGGGGCGATATCGTCAGCGGGACAGCGGGCGCTGCAAGCGGCCCCGTCTCGTTCATGCGGGTCTTTGATGCGGCGACGGGGGCGGTCCGGCAGGGCGGTCGAAGGCGGGGGGCGAACATGGGGGTGCTCGCCGCCTCACATCCTGACATCGAGGGGTTCATCACCGCCAAACAGGCCGGCGATCTCTCAAATTTCAACATATCGGTCGGCACTGACGCCAGGTTCTTCGAGTGCCTGGCGGCCGGGAGAGACTACGACCTCGTGAATCCTCGCGACGGTAGCGTCTGGAACGAGATCGACCCGGGTTCGCTCTGGCACCTCGCCGCCACGTCGGCCTGGAGATCCGGCGAGCCGGGTATGCTCTTCTTCGATGAGATCAACCGGCGAAACACCACGCCGCATATCGGTCCCATCGAAGCGACCAATCCCTGTGGCGAGCAACCTCTCTACCCCTATGAGAGCTGCAACCTCGGGAGCATCAACCTCGCCCGGTGCATCAGGAAGGACGAGATCGATTATGACCTGCTGACTACTACCGTCAGGTGCGGCATCGACTTCCTCGATGCGGTCATCGATGTCAACCACTTTCCCCTCCCTGAGGTCCGGGAGCGGACCCTTGCCACCCGAAAGATCGGTCTCGGGGTCATGGGGTTTAGCGAGGCGCTTATACGCCTCGGTGTGCCATATGATTCTCGCGAGGCACTCCGTATCGCCAGGAACCTGATGGGGAGCATCCAGGCCCTGGCCCGGGAGCGATCAAAAGAGCTCGGGAGTGAGAAAGGATCGTTCCCGGCTATTGAGGGATCGGTATTCTCCGGGGAGATGCGCAACGCCACCGTCACCACCATCGCTCCCACGGGCTCGCTCCACCTCATCGCCGGGACGACGAGCGGCATCGAGCCGGTCTTCTCCTTCGCCTACACCCGGATGATCGATGGACAGGAGGTCGATATCGTAAGTGACCTCATCGGAGAACTCCTTCCAGAGGCCACCGGCGGGCAGGATGTTGCGGCGCATGTGCGCCGTTATGGGACGATCGAAGGGCTTCCCCTTCCGGACCATACCCGGGAACTCTTCCGGACGGCTATCGATATCGCACCTGAGCACCACGTGCGGATGCAGGCGGCGTTCCAGGATTATGTAGATAACGCCGTCTCAAAGACCGTAAACCTCCCGGAATCAAAAACCCCCGACGATATCTCCCGCATCTTCTCCCTCGCTCATGACCTCGGGTGCAAGGGCATCACCATCTACCGCAACCGGAGCCGGCCTGACCAGGTACTCTCCCGGGGATGCGACGTCTGCATTCTTGATGAATGACCATGCCAAATAATATATAACGAGAGCTGAAAGGTACATGCAATGAACGGTGGGATATGTCCGACCTGCGGACTGCCAAAGGAATTATGTATCTGTGAAGAGGTTGCAAAGGAACAGCAGAGAATC
>JAAZID010000411.1 GCA_012510295.1 Methanomicrobiales archaeon
ATCGAGTCCATATCTGTCCCCATTGTGGGCTGATGATGGACCGCGACCAGAACGCGGCGATCAATATTATGAGATTGGGGCTGCAATCTCTGGGCTGAAATGCCCTGGATGCCCCCGATTTCAATCGGGGGAGCAGTCACATACTAACAGTAACATTCCAGATGGTGAACAGAATGTGGTGAGAGTGGAGATGCCGGAGCAAGGGAAAGCAAGGATGGTAGGATTCAGGTACGAAGGAAAAAAGTCTCGTGCCAAGGAAGTCAATTTAAGCCATAAATGTGCAATCGATTTCCGAAAAATTGAAGAAGATGTCAACAAAAAGGCTGAAAAGTTATTTAAAGAATCCCGCCTGATGAGCCTTAGGTAATGGGTTTGATGTCTTTTGATGTCAGAGCACACCTGCATTTTGTCAACTACCCCCTCCTCTCGTCAGGGGCATGATGCCGTGAGTGGCACCGCGCTCTTTATAGGCTTCACGATTCCACCTCTCCCCCGGCGTCAGGGGAGCAGACCGCCATAGGCCGGTTGACGGCGGCCCTGGAAGCACGACCCCGTGTTTGCCGTATAATACCGTTTGCCCCTGGGTGTAGCCGTGATCCACAGGAGAAGTTCCTGTTTCGTGCCTTTGATGACGCGAACCAGAATCTCTATCGAACCTCATCCGGCATGAGGAATGCGCATGCGGGGTGAAACTGTATGGTGATATACTGAGGGTCGATTCCTCCCCCGACTTCAGCCGGGGGCTCCTCGACCCACGATCCTGAAGAAGGGAAACATGACATACGATGATGCGATCTCCCGGATAGTCGACGATGAAAACTGGGATGTTGAAAAACTGGATGCCGATCTGGATATAATCGAGACGAAATCCAGGTTTTATACCTTCGAAGAGGTTTTCGAAGGTGTATGAACTCCTATTCAACAAATGTTGCAATGTGATCGCCGGCATCGTCGCGCCTGAGCATCGTGATGAGGGTCTCTCCAAGGACTGTGATCGAGGTGTAGATACCAAATCCAAGGCTGTGAGCCCGGTCAACAATTTGTTTGCACCGGGGATATTCGATACAATCGTAAAATACGCAGGCGTCCAGAAAGATTGATTGATTCATCAAACCCGCCGTTTACTGCCGCTTGAGTCGGCGCATGAGGAGGCGGTGCTCCTCCTCGCTTACGATGTATGCAATTCTACCGCGGCAGTCAACTGCACCACCATACGGGAGTATGCCCCGTTCGTATCTCTGGCCGAGATGTGCCAGGGGATCGGTCTTCTCCACCATTTTTCCACATCCCCGGTGGGTAGATTGCTGAGGGGGTCGCCCTATAAGCTACGCATCCATCCGGTATGAGATATATCAGAGACAATCTCTAAAAAATGATCCCCCGCCGGCCCGGTGCGGGAGGGATCTACAGACTTTTTCCCTCTCCGCAGGTTGCATGCCTGTTACGTTTGAGAGGAGCAATCGCCCCTCCGGAGAACGGCAGACCGCCTGCTTGAAGATGGTATCCCGAATCAGCCGGCGGCGAAGGCGGATTGAAATGGGCTCTCCGTAGCGCCCTCCTCAAGGGCGAGAGGCATGGTCTTCGGCCGGGGTCGAATCGCCGTCAACAGTTCCCTGCAGTGGGTATGGAGTATCTTGAGTGCGAGACTTGCGAAGAGTAGCCGGGAATACCGACCCCGGGGATAGCCCCTCCTCCGGCCATCCCGGGGTGTTGGCGGCTTTGAGCCGACCGGGCAGGGCCGGCGTAACAATCTGTTACATCCTTCCAAACCACCCCGGGGGCCGGCCGGGGAGGGGGACGCTCTGTCTGTTCATGGGTATCTGGCAGGATGCGGAAGAGCTTACCCCGACGCGGGTTAAGGAGGCCGGCAAAGCCCGGGAAGGGGCACCCGGATGTCACCTTCCTCTCTCCCCCACCCCCGGCGGAGGCAGTGCCCTGAGGTGATAGCCCCTGATAAGGCCGGCCCGGGGAAGCAGCTCCGGTTATACCCTTCACCGGCATCATCTCATGCACCGGACCGTGGGGATATCACCCGGGGAGGGTCGAGCCTTGCAAGCGCCCGGTCGGCTTCTGAGAGGAGGTATTGTAGTGTTTCATCGTACACGATCGGTGGGTCGGGTGGGAGGCTCCTGGGTATGAATGCGTTATAGCCGCCTTTTTGATGAACGAAGTTCCCGGATCGACTCTCTTGCATAATGCACCTGTGAGTTGAGTCTTTTCTAAGTTAACTTTTGCTTACTTAGAGAGGTGGATCGTCATCTACGTTAAGTTTTCTTTACTTAGCGGGGGTTGTGGCGCGCAGGGTGACCGGACTCCACTCACACCGCCTGCTTACAGCTGCCCCGGACCTGCATGAAGGCCTTATGGGGATCACCGCCGAGTTTGAGACGAACTGGAATGATTTCGTGGAGCGGGATGAGAACGACCTTACCGGCGGCGCCCTCCAGTTCCGGAGAAGACTTCTTTCGCTCTTTTCTGGTGAGTCCTGATGGGCTCACGGAAGAACTACGTCACTCGAAGCCTGACGGCTTCTCATGCTCCGGCCCTTCGGCCCGTCGCGAC
>JAAZID010000027.1 GCA_012510295.1 Methanomicrobiales archaeon
ACGTCGACCTTGCCAGGGAGCGGGCGGAGGAAAGACCTTTTCCTGAAGAATGGAGGAGGGCATATATCGGGGGCAGGGGGCTTGGGGTCCGCATCCTCATGGATATGATCGACCCGGGTATCGATCCCCTCAGTCCTGAGAACGTGCTGGTGTTTGCCACGGGGCCGGTTGCGGGAAGCGGTTTTCCCATGGGGTCGCGGTACGATGTCGTCACCAAATCGCCGCTGACCGGGACCGCGACCAGCGCGAACTCCGGTGGGAAGTTTGGCACCAGCATGAAACGCGCCGGGTATGATGCAGTCGTGATCCGGGGGCGGGCCGAACGACCGGTCTACATCCTCCTCGACGGCGGACACGCAGAGATCCGGGACGCATCAGCGCTCCAGGGGATGACAACAGGCGAGACGACGAGAGCGCTCCAGGAAGATGTCGATGATCCCGGTCTCAGCGTGGCCTGCATAGGCCCTGCCGGGGAGCGCATCGTCCGGTTTGCCGGGATCATCAACGAGACCTCCCGGGCTGCCGGGCGCGGGGGTGTCGGTGCCGTGATGGGATCAAAAAACGTAAAAGCAGTCGCTGCCAGGGGGAGTGGCCGGATCACCGTCGCCGACCGTGACCGGTTCCTCACTCTTAAGGCTGAGCTTGCAGGAAAGATCCGGGAAAATGCCATATCGGGCGGCGGATTGCCCAGGTTCGGGACGGCGGTCCTCGTAAACATCATCAACGAGAGTTACATCCTCCCGACCCGGAACTTTCAGAGCGGGCATTTCCCCACAGCTGAGAAAGTCTCAGGTGAACTGATGACCGATACCATCCTCACCGCGAAGGCGGGGTGCCAGGGCTGCGTCATCCAGTGCGGCCGCGAGGTCGTCATCGAGGGGAGGGAGATGGCCGGCCCCGAGTACGAGACGATCTGGGCGTTCGGCCCTGACTGCGGGATCGACGATCTCGCCGCCATATCGGAGGCCAACGTGCTCGCAAATGACCTCGGACTTGACACGATCTCTGCCGGGACGACGATCGCCTGTGCCATGGAGCTCTCGGAGAAAGGCTACATCGATGAGGAGATCAGGTTTGGCGATGCAGAGCAGATGCTCGATCTCGTCCGCCGGATCGGCTACCGTGAGGGTATCGGTGACGAACTCGCGGAAGGTTCCTTCCGTTTCGCAAGGAAGCACGGGCACCCTGAACTCTCCATGAGCGTCAAGCGTCAGGAGCTCCCTGCCTACGACCCCAGGGGGTTGCAGGGGCATGGTCTTGCCTACGCCACATCGGTCAGGGGCGGTGATCATGTCTACGGTTACCTGGTCGCCCCGGAAGTGCTTGGTTCGCCTGAAAAACTCGATCCCTACTCGAACGTCGGGAAAGCAGAATGGGTGAAGACATTCCAGGATCTCACCGCTTTCATCGATTCATCGGGATCCTGTCTCTTCACGTCGTTCCCACTCGGGGCGGCGGATTACGGGGCTACGGTATCCGCGGTCACCGGCTACGATATCGATGCCGGAGAGGTGCTCCGGATCGGTGAGCGGATATGGAACATGCAACGGATCTTCAACATGAGGGCCGGGTGCACCCGGGAGGATGATACCCTGCCGCCGCGCCTCCTCAATGAACCGCTCACCGAAGGAGCCCCGAAAGGCCGGGTCTGGGAGCGCGAGCCTCTCCTCGATGAGTATTACAGCATCCGGGGGTGGGACCGGAAGGGACGCCCTACGCCTGAGAAGCTCAGCGATCTCGGGATCGAACCGGAGGCGTCCCCTCTTCCATGACCTATTTTTTGATATGCCACCCGCCCGTCGCCTCGGGGATGGAGTCGATCTCGGATGAGTAGGGCTTGATATCGAGGACCGGGGTACCGTCGAGGGCATCAAGACCCCGGACCACAAGGACGTTACCGTCCCGCCTGACGAGATCGACGATCCCAAAGCCTATCGGGTTTGGCCGGGCAGGCGAGCGGGTGGAAAAGACGCCCCGGCTCCGGGTCTCTCCCGGGGGCCTTGCATAGAGCTGATCGCGCTCCGCCCGATCGAGCCAGTAGAGCACGATGAGATGGCTGCTCCGCTCAACCTTCTCGAGTCCGGGGGCGTACGCATCAAATATCTGGATCTCGGCGACCGTATCCGCAAGCCGGCCCTGGCGCGGGGCATCGCCCCGCTCCCGGTAGGGTGACCGGACGACGCCGATGGGGATGCATTCAAACGTAGCCATACCTGCTACTACCTCCGCGCCTCTGCATTGAGT
>JAAZID010000174.1 GCA_012510295.1 Methanomicrobiales archaeon
CCTGAGAAGCGGCACGCCTACGAGACGACCTATTACGCCATGCGCCACGCAATTGCGCTCCTGGCACCCTTTGCCCCATACATCACCGAGGAGATATACCAGAATCTCCGCCTCGCAGGTGACCCGGAGAGTGTCCATATGCTCGACTGGCCGGAGGCGGACGATCTCCTGATCGACCGGGATCTGGAGGCCGCGATGGAGACGATCCGGGCGTTTGACGATGCGGTCGCCACGGCCCGACAGTCCGGGAGGCGGAAACTTCGCTGGCCGGTCGGGGAGGTCGTGGTGGTCACCAGGAGTGATGACGTGAAGGCGGCGATCGAGGAGCTTGGCGACCTCGCGCTCACCCGGGCGAACGCCCGGGCGGTCCGGGTCGTCACCGGAACCTGGGACCGGATCCTCTGGCAGGCTGAACCGGTCATGCGGGCCATCGGCCCGGAGTTTGGGCGGGAAGGGCCGAAGGTCAAGGCACTCATCGAGCAGTCGGACGGCACCGCCCTGAAGGCCACGATCGAGCGGGATGGAGAGGCGGAACTCGATGGGTATACGATCAACGCCAGCCATGTTACCTTCGCGGAGGCCCTGCCGGAGGGTGTCTTCGCCGCGCCCATGAAGGATGCGACGGTCTACGTGGATATCACACTCACGCCAGAGCTCGAGGCCGAAGGCTACGCGCGTGAGGTGATCCGGAGACTCCAGGAGATGCGCCGCCAGCTCGACCTGAACGTCGACGACTTCATCGTTGCGGCCGTAGATATCGCTGATGAGCGTGTAGCCGCGCTCGTCGGTGTGGAGGAGTGGGAGGCGGAGATCGCCGGCGAGGTGCGGGCGGCAGCCCTCACCATCCAGCATGCCGACGGGAAGAGGCCGGCGGGGTCATCAGCGCTCGAGAAGGATTGGGATGTTGAAGGCGTGCAGATGCAGATGGGCATCTCACGCGCCGGTGAGTGACCGGATCAGGGCCACGCCCTCATCGGTTGAGAAGAGGGGCGTCTCCTCAAGTTCCCTGATGCAGGTCCGCGTGGCCTGCACGGCCTCACCTGTCATGGGGTTATACCCCTCTTTTATGCACTCTTCCCGGTAGATGAGCGTCCCCCGCCGCTGCCAGGCCGGCGTTGTCGCGAGGTTCACCCCCCGCTCAAACATCATCTCGTGCATAGCACCCGCCTGCATCCCCCGGAGTGCGCTGGCGGCCTCCCGGGAGGTCATCCCCTCCTCGATCAGGGCGTTCTGGCAGTAGGCGTTTATGTGGTTTCGCCACGCCTCGCTCTGGCGTGATGCGAGGTACTCAACCGCAAACTCACCTGCTGCGGGTATGACCCGGGCATCAAATGCCAGCGGTTCGCGGGCCTCAAGCTCTATCGTCAGTGCGCTCGCCGCAAGTGCGGCGGTCACGGAGTCGATCTTTTCCACCCGTCCGGAGAACGGCAGGGTCCGGAAGTAGAGACTGATCTCGTCGGAGAATGTGTAGGCGAACGCAGGGGTAAGGCCGCTCCCCTTGAGGAGGTAGCGGGCGACCGCCCGCATGCTCGCATGAAACGTGAGATCAAAGGGTTTTTTGAGGTCGAGCGCACGGGTCAGGTGGTGAAAGGCCCGACCGTCGAGCCTGACGAAAACAGGGGGGAAGATGGTAAGGTTTGC
>JAAZID010000175.1 GCA_012510295.1 Methanomicrobiales archaeon
AGCGCGCGTCGTCCCATCACCCGTCACCAGAACCCCCATATGGAGATCACAGGTGCGCCGGCGACGACCGGGACTCACCTCTCCAGGATGTCGGTGCTCGACCAGATCCACAAGGGTCGATCCCTGGGCGCTACCGGAGGGCAGTTCTGTCCCATCCACCCCCGCCCAGCATGATAGCGGCCCGCCGGGAATTTATATATACTTGAGCCTTTTCATGGGTAGCAGATGCCGCTCGAATCCATCATCAGACTCCTCACCGGATCCCCCACGCTCATGGCCGTCCATGCATGGAGCCTCATCGGTGTTACTGCTCTCTCCCTTCTGCTCATCGACAGGCCCCTTGCCGCGATAAAAGAGTCTCCCTCTGGTGATTCTCTCTCCCGGGCCGAACTGGCCGTGAGTATCGTTCTTATCCTTGTCGTCGTTGTAGCTGCCGGGACGACGATATTTATCGTCCTCTCGCCGGGGGAGGGGGAGAAGTTCACCGAGTTCTACATCCTCGGACCAAAAGGGAAAGCAGCTGATTACCCGACAGAATTCATGTCCCGGACTCCACAGACGGTCATCATCGGTATCGGGAACCAGGAATACCAGGATATAACCTACGTTGTAGAGACGTTTGCCGTGCAGAGCAGGTTCGACGCGGCAACGAACCAGTCGGTGATCGGCTCTGCGACGCTCCTTGATCGGTTCTCAGTCACCGTGCCGCACAATCAGACCGTAGAGCAACCCTACACCTTCCGGATCATGGACCCGAATACAGACCGGCTCGAGTTCCTTCTCTTCAAAGAAGCGCCCCCGGACGACCTTAACGATCATATATCTGCCAGTTACCGCGACCTGCACCTCTGGCTGCGGGTGCACTGATGGTGACAACCAGTCACCCCTGGATTTTTCCTTGTTCTGCTCGCCCGCGCAAGGTGCTGGTGTATCTCCGGCAACCGGCGCTACAAACCTTTATAACCGTAAACGGTCATAGAAACTCTGAGGTACAAGGATGAAACGCGGGATCCTGGTCGCCTCCCTCCTGATCCTGGCATTCATGGCGGCTCCGGCGAGTGCTTTCAGCGCTGATGAGCTACGGATACTGGTGGATGAGGACGGGGGCGCAGACATAACCTTTAACTACAGTCTTTCGTGGATCGAGAAGATCGCAGTCTTCTTCAAGATCGCCGAGCCGGAACAGGAGCTGAAGTCTGCACTTGAGGGGGCAACCGGTGCGCCTGTAACGGTGACTTCGGCCAGGAGTGACGCTGCTTCGTTCTCGGTCCCGGGCTTTGCAAAGATTCAGAAGACCGATGACGGAACCACCTACTCCACACCGGCACTCGACCTCACCGGGGCACAGGAGGTGCTCGAGAGTTACTGGTTTGCGGCGCTGATAAGTGTGGATTTCTCCCCGGATCTGACATTGGTTCGGTTCCCCGATGGCTACGAAGAGACCTTCTCCGATCAGAGCACCATCCCGGCGCTCTCTCACACCGTCCTGTGAGCGGCCGGGCATCTCTTTTTTATAACACTGCTTCAACGATCAGCGCCACCGCGAGCGTGACAAGACCTGCCGCCGAGAGCGGGAGTGTGTAGTTCCGCACGACCCCTGAAAATTCGTCTCCGGTCACCCTCTTGAGCACCCAGAAGAAGGGGTCACTCACGTAGGAGAACATAAACGCCCCTGCGGAGATCATGAGCACCAGGGCGAGCGGATTGATCGCGAGAGCTGCCGGGATGGTGGCGAGGATGGTGGAGGTGACGGTCGCGGTGACGACCCTTGACCCCTGTGCCGCCTGCATCAGGGCGGCTATGACAAACGGCAGGAGTGTTATGGGGAGGATACCCTGGACCAGCGCGGCGATGTCGGCAGGAAACGCGCTCGCCGCGATGATGCTACCGAACGCTCCGGCGCCGGCGAGGTCGAATATGATGATACCGGCATTCTTTGTTCCGCGTGCAAACCCCCTCTCCCGGGCATCCGGGGGAACTATGGCGAGAGCGCAGAGGAGCCCGGCGAGGAGCGCCAGGTTGATGTCTGCAAGGACGTGGAGCGGGGGGACCAGGGATCCGACTGCGAGCATCAGTATGATGACGACAAACGGGAGCCATGCGCGGCGCTTCCAGCCCGATATTCCGGTATCGGGAGGTGCCGGCTCTACCGGGGGTTGTATGCGGGATCGCAGGAAAAGGAGGAGTCCGGCGAGGATCAGGAGGGATACCGGGAGGGCTATGAGATTGATATCCCAGGGCCGGCCGGGGAAGAGACCGAGGGTTGTTGTGGTAGAGTAGACCACGAGGGCGGGGTACAGGAGTACGTACGATATCATCCCTGCGACGCCTGCGCAGTAGAGGAGAGCCCGGGACGCCTGTCGGTCGGTATGCAGGTGGGTGAGTATGGGGGCGAGGATAACAAACGATGTGATGCCGCACATCAGCGGGACAGAGAGGAGGTAGCCTGCCACTCCAGCAGTGGCGAGGGGGCGGCGCACCAGCCCCCGGATGCTCGCGACGATATCCGCTACGAGGCCCCCCTCGCGGAGCACCTGGGCGATCCCGACCCCGCAGAAGATGACGACCCCGAGGACGGAGAAGA
>JAAZID010000417.1 GCA_012510295.1 Methanomicrobiales archaeon
ATACTCGGGGGCTCCCGGCCCGCGAGATCGCCTGCCATCCGGGGTGCGGCCAGGCCGGAGTTGCCGTCAACGGTGGATGTATAGGTATGCCGGCGGATATCCAGATCATCGCAGAGAAGGCGCCGGATTACCGGGTTATCAGTGTAGACGGGGCCTACACCTGGCTCAACCCCCAGGCCGGCTCTATTGACTTTTTTTGTGACGTCATCGAGCCGGAGGTCGATAGCGAGGGAAATCTCAGTATCCCGGCGGTGAAGAGGGTGTTTCTCTTCCAGGTACGGATGACCCGGGAGTTCTATGAGTCTCTTGCGGAGTATATGGCACTCAACGTCAAGGAGGCCGGCGAGAGGGGGTGAGGAGTCGGGCGAGACCAGCCTTCCGCGCCGGGCCGGCGGGTGGATTCGGTCAGTGACAGAGGCATTACGGATAAGCATTCTTACACCAGCAATCTTTTCTGTCAGTGACATCTATACCACAGATACCACGAATGCCACGAAGCGTATTGTTGTCAGGGAAGAAGTCTGGGCTGACCGCTCCGGTATGCGGGAGCCGGGTATGACCTTCTCGGAACTGATAGAGGGTATGATAGAACACGAGAAGAAACGGCGACTCGTTGAAGATATCAAGTGGGTCCAGGAGACAGAGGATCTCGTGGAGATACCGTTCTGTTCAGATGGCGGGTAGCCGGAGTTCCTGTATACCCCGCCGGAGAAGTCACAACGCAATCGTCACGGCAGAACCTGGCCGCACTAAAGATCGATCCCTACCCCGGTAGCGAGGGAGATAAAAAACGCCTGAATACAGAGAGTATAGAGGTATTCCGGCTTCATATAGGGCGATCGTTCACCGCGCTCTATCTCATCCACGTCGATAGAAGACCCGGTCGAGATCACTCACCTGATGACCATCGAGCAGGCGCAGAAAGGCTACGGCAGGCTCTAATCTTTTGCGCTCAAGTACCCGGGCGGGCGAACGTAAGTCTTATCCCCGGTGCCGGGGCGGCGTAAATCCGGTCATCTCCGGCCTTCAGCGAGCAGGGCACGGTATCCGGCCTGGACAAAATGCCGGTCACTTGTCAGGGCATCAGAGATCCCCCGCTCCTTCATTACTGCAAGAGAAATACAATCTGTAAGACTCCACGCCTTATCCAATCGTGTTTCGTAAATATTCCATCCTTTTGACCAGAGGTCCGGATCGACAAAGACAATCTCCATCCGGGGTGATGATTCAAGACGGCGGCGAAATGCTATGACGGATGGCTTGAATGCAGGGCGACAGAGGGCGTTGGACGTCTCAACTAGCACGGAGGAAGTGGTGACGAAGCGGGAACCTGATTCCATCCTATCTTTATAGATAGTTTCGGCGGTTTCATGGAGGTTATCGTTCTTGTTGAGGAGTGCAACCCAGCAAACCGTATCGACGAAACACCTGTTACTGTTCATAAACAACCCGTTTCGGCGACCCGTACAGGTAGTGGTCATGCTCCTCTGCAAGATCGGGGATGTGGGTATCTACGGCAAGTGACGCGATCTCGAAAGCGGGATCCTTATCTGCATCGGAACCTTCCGGGGAGAGCTGTACTGTGATGGTATATTTCTTCCCTGCTTCGAGATCGACGGGGCCGGACGGCCGGAAGACCGAGCCATCAAACAGGACTTCCAATATTTTTGTCATTCAATAACTACCTCCCGCACGTACTGATGATCATGGTTCTCATGAACTATTAATGATTCTCGTATCTTTCACGGTGGAGATTGGGTTTGTCAGAGAGCGACCGCCTGGAGGATTTCGCTCATTGATAACGGCAGTATCCCTCATCGATTCCCGGGCCACCTCCAGCATCCGGATGATAGCCTCGCTGAGGAGGGGGAGGTGTTGTTTGACGGCATTCCAGACACGCAAAGGGTTAACAGCATCCTGCGCCATCTCATCAGCAAGGAATGCCTCCTTTCCTTCCGGGGTATATCGTGTAATTCGGTCGGTGTACTCCCTGATATGGAGCTGGCGTCCTTCACCTTAATTGGGCAAGGAGACCCTGGCGCTTCAAGCCCGGGTAGTTGGCAGGTCTTGTTTTCTTGCACATACTCTTCGAAAGGGCGAACTCTGCCGGCCCGTATGTCTTCAAAGGCTTCTTCGATCTTCTTCACGGACTCACCGGAGAGCAGTTCCGGGTCGTAACGCCCTTATTCCGAGGCAGTTTATCGTTTCGTCGTAAGTCTCCCGCGGATGCACCTTCACCTCACCCAGGCGGGCCTTGATCTCCGGTCGAAGCTGAATCGCCGTTGTCATAGCACCCTATAGGGGCATATAGAGTATAAGAGTCCCTTCTTGAGGGAATGCGAGACGTGCGAGGAAAAACCGGGAATGCCGGGCTTGAGTGGATCCTGGGGACAGTCTCTCTTCCGGTTATCCCGGGGCGTTGACCGCTTCGAGCTGTACCGACAGAGGATGCGAGCAGGGCCGGCGTAACAATGCGTTACACCCTCGAAGTCACCCCCGGGGGCAGGGGACGCCGGCACCGGGATGCGAGCCGCCCGGAGGCTGGCCGGAGAAGAGCGCTCTGTCTGTTCATGAGTATGTGGCAGGATGGGAAAGGGCTTAGCCCCCGGCGGGGGTTAAGGAGGCCGGCAAAGCCCGGGAAGAGGCAACTGTAACCCTGTGCTTTCCCGGCGAGAAGGCAGTCACAGCCCGCGGTATGCACTGCGACGGTGGCGGACATAAAGGATGATGACTTCCTGCTCCGCGTGATGCACAGCATATATGATCCGATTAATCCCCCACACGGAGCCGGTAGAGATACTCTGTCCCGCTCAATTTGCGCGCACCAGACGGCAGGGGCGTCCCGGAGAGGTCTATCAATACTCTGGAGGATGCGCATGGTGAGGGGGCGCGGCAATGCTGCGATATCCTTCTCGACGCTTGCCCTGACGCGGATCGCGTATCCGGCCATTACTGTTCGTACCGCTTCCTGAACTCGCTGAACTCTATGGTCGGTTCTTTGCGCCGCTCCGCTACAACAGCAAGGTCGTGAAGGTCTTCCTGGAGTTGTTCGTACTCCTGCAGGGGAAGGATCACTGCGACCCGGTTGCCGTGCTCATCAATAACATATTGCTCTCCTGCTATACCCATATCTAATCTCTCCGGGTGCAGGGATTATCAATCTTCGCCTGCTCCCGCCCGGGCCGGGGAGCACCATGAGGAAACCGTTTGACCGGGATATAGTACACCCTCGAAACCACCCCGGGGGCAGGGGCGCCGGCACCGGGATGCGAGCCGCCCGGAGGCTGGCCGGAGAAGGGCGCTCTGTGCGTTCATCGGTATGTGACAGGATGCGGAAGAGCTTACCCCCGGCGGGGGGTTGAGGAGGCCGGCAAAACCCGGGAAGGGGCACCCGTGAACTACTCCCTCGCCCTGCCCTCCACCCCATGTGCTATATATTGTTGTCAAACAGATCTCACACTTATCGAAGTGAACAAGCATGATCGTCGAATTCAAGACGTATTTCTGCGACGGATGGTGGGGTGCCCATGCAACCGGGCATTCCATCTATACTCAGGGGAAAACTGTCGGTGATCTCATCGATAACATCTTAGAGGCGGCTGAACTTCATTTTGAGGAGGCGATCAAGGAGGGTGAGCTGATTACCATCATCACAGCACCCGAATCTCCGGCGGACGCAACCGCCGATATGCCGGCTGTCAGGTTCGAGTACAGGGTTGATCTTATTGCCAGAACCGGCGGTTGTTGGCGGGCATGAGGTGATCAGGATGCTTTAGAGATCGCCCGGGTAGCCTTTTCTTCGATAAGTCGGGAGTCATGTTCGGATGCGAGGAGAATGCGGAGCCGGCACAACCATCCCCCTGCAGAACGAGATTGACGGAAAAAATCCAAAAATACTCTTCTTAACGGCATATTCAGCCAAAAAAGATATTCCAGGGAAGAGTTACTGGAAATACTTCGATGATCCGGCATTTTTCTTGACAGACATTATCTATCCTTTTCCGCTATGAACCTGTTTTTCTACGGGTGGGGCGTTTGTTCACCTCATCCTGTAGATGTACTGGCGGTGATCGATTGCTATCAGGTATACCACTTTCTCTCTTTCGTCAGGGAGGAATATCAGCCGGTAGCGCCTTGCAATCCGGGTTGCTTTCTTCCCGTGCAGTGTTCCTGAAAGCCAACCCCCTGTGTTGAGAGGATCCTGCCTCAAACGCTGGAGTTTCTTACCGAGTTCGATAACTACTACTCTGTTGCCTTTGACCTTTGAGAGGCTCTCAACAAAAGTATCGGTCCTCCGGATCGCCCATTTCGTCAGGATAACTCACCGAGGAGGTCGTCTATTGAGGATATTTCTCTGAATCGGCCGGCGGTGATATCTTCTTCGCTCGCCTGAATCGTCGCCATTGTCTCGGGGTTACTCAGGATCTCGATTGTATCAAGGAGGGCATCGAGATCTTCTCGCCG
>JAAZID010000176.1 GCA_012510295.1 Methanomicrobiales archaeon
AATATCCTCTCAGCTACCGCGAAGACGATCGCCTCCGCCCGCAGTATGTCATCCGCGAGCTCTCAGACCTCCTGAATGGTGAAGGGGTAATCGCAAGCGAGGTCGGCCAGAACCAGATGTGGGCCGCGCTCTACTACTGCTTCAAAAAGCCCCGGACCTGGATCACCTCCGGCGGCCTCGGGACGATGGGATACGGGTTTCCGGCAGCCATCGGCGCCCACTTCGCCCGACCGGACCTCCCGGTGGTTGATATCGCCGGTGACGGGAGTTTCCAGATGAACATCCAGGAGCTCGGGACGGTGGCGCACTACAAGATCCCGGTCAAGGTCGTGATCTTAAACAACATGTACCTCGGTATGGTGCGCCAGTGGCAGGAGCTCTTCTACGACCGCCGCTACGCCTACACCGAGCTTCCGCCGGTGGATTTTGTCGGAATCGCAAACGCCTACGGGGTTGAAGGTATCATGGTCGATGAGAAGGAGGATGTCCGGGAGGCGCTTGAGACCGCTCTTTCGACTGACGGGCCGTACGTTCTGGATTTCAGGATCGAACGCGAGGAGAATGTCTTCCCCATGGTCCCGGCAGGGGCTGCGATCAACGAGATGATCGGGGTGCATCACGAATGAAACCGCATACGATAAGCGTCCTCGTGGAGAACCGGGCCGGTGTCCTGAGCCGGGTCGCGGGTATGTTCTCACGCCGGGGGTTCAACATCGAGAGCCTCGCCGTCGGAACCTGTGAAGAGCCTGATATGAGCCGGGTCACGATCGTGGTGAACGGCGATGACTCTGTCGTCGAGCAGGTGATGAAGCAGACTAATAAGCTCATCGATGTCATAAAGGTCTCTGACCTGACCGAGCGGGAGAGCGTGGAACGGGAGCTCGCCCTCATCAAGGTGGCCGCGGAACCGGGGTCATCCCGTGCCGAGATCCTTCAGATCGCCGATATATTCCGGGCCCAGGTCGTGGACGTCGGGTCAAAGACACTGGTGCTCCAGGTGGCCGGGGATACAGAGAAGATCGACGCGCTCGAGAAGCTTCTGCGCCAGTACGGCATCAAAGAACTCGTCCGCACCGGGAAGATTGCCATCTTACGAGGTGCAAAGACTGTAACGAGTTCCAAATAACATTATTTTTGGTATGCGGGGTTCCATCCCGGATCGGGGGGGTATGTCCGCTCAAAACGATCGTGTTATATGTTAGCGTGCCACACACTAGCATAGCATGTTCTTCGGACTACCTCTTCATACGGGACTGATCGTGGGCGGCGCTGTCGTCCTGGTCATCGTAGTGCTCACCCTCTGGGGGTTCTCCTTCGGGGAGGCTTCATGAATGGCTGACCCGATAACGTTTGTACTGATCGGGCTCTACTTTGTCGTCCTCATCGCTATCGGGAGCTGGGCCTCAAAGAAGATCCATAACACGGAGGACTATATCCTCGCCGGGAGATCGCTCGGGTTCTGGGTCTTTACGATCCTGATCGTCTGCTCGGTCTGTAGCGGCATGACCCTGCTCGGCGTCAGCGGGTTTGGTTACTCCTCAGGATGGCCCGGTATATGGGAGCAGATATTTGTGCCGCTCTCGGCATCGTTCTGCATCATCGTCTTTGGGGTGAAACTCCAGGCTGTCGGGAAAGAGCGGGATTACATGACCATCCAGGACTACCTCGCGGACCGGTTCGAGAGTCCGAGGGTGCTCCGGGGGCTCTCCGCTCTCTCCGGGATCGTCGTCTCGCTGATATACCTCGTGGGGCAGTATACCGCTATCAGTATCGTGCTCGTCTGGCTCTTCGGCATCCCGCACTGGATGGCGCTGGTCATCGCCGGGGTCATCATTACCGGCTACACGGTCGTCGGAGGGCTCTACGCCGTATCCTGGACGACCCTGGTCCAGGGCGGTATCCTGATCCTCGGCGTCCTGTTTATGGCACCGTTCGTCGTCATGAGCGCTGGCGGACTCACCCACATCAATGGTGTGCTCGCCGGGGTTGACCCGAACTTCGTCGAGCCCTGGTTCCCGAGCCCTGCCTATGCCGAATACGCCTTTGCAACGCCGGAGTTTCTCGTATCGTTCGGGATCCTCCTGATGGTCGGCCTTGCCTGTGCGCCGCATGTCATCAATAACGTTCTTGCAGCAAAAGAGTCCCGCTACTTCAAATGGTCACCGGTGATCGCGTTTGGTGTCTACGCGGCTGTTATGTTCCTCGTGAAGTTCACCGGATTTGGCGTGCGGGCACTCGTCGAGGAGGGAACCCTTGTACTCCCCGCGACCGTGAACGCCCAGGACTTCGCCTTCATATCGGGTGTCGAGTATGCCATGCCGAACGTGGCGCTCTGGGCGCTCTTTGCGGTGATCGTCCTTGCGGCGGTGATGTCCACGACCGACCGGCTCATGCTCACCGTCGGGACCATGTTCGCGTGGGATATCTACAGAAACATCTTCCGACCCTCGGCGCCTGATAAGGAGGTGCTCATCGTCTCAAAGGTCGCGGTCGTCGCCGCTGCGGGCGGCACGCTCTGGCTTGCTATCAACCCGCCGCCGATGCTCGCGTGGTTGATCTGGATGGGTATCGGGGTTATGCTCGCGACGTTTGCAGTCCCCCTCCTCGCCGGCCTCTACTGGCGTGGAGCTACCGGGCAAGGGGCGATCGCGAGCATGGGGCTCGGGCTCGTCGCGGCGACGGTATTTGGCTACTGGCACCAGTTTGTAGCACCGCTCCCGGTGCACTTCAGTCTTTACGCGCTCGCGGCTTCGGCCCTCGCGATGGTCGTCGTCAGTCTCCTGACCGCTCCAAACTCGCAGGATGTGCTCGACAACACCCGGACCGGCTGGTTCATCCAGTCGCGATAATTCTTTTTTGGTGCCGCCTACCCTCCAACCTGAAAGAGATTTGCAATCAGTGTGATCAGGAGGATCGCCGGAACGACGTAGCGGATGAGCACTATATAGATCTTCTGCTGCCACCCACACCCCCCTATCTCATCGCAGATCCGGTTGCGGTCCATGTACCATCCCCCGACGATGCATATGATCAGGCCCGCGACGATAAGGCCGATCGTCCCGAAGAGGTAGTCGCCCAGGTCAAGGAACCGGATACCGAGGAGCCTGAGGTCCAGGGCTGTGTAGCTGAGGGCTGATGGGAGTCCGATGAGCATGATCACGCCAAAGACGAGGAGCGTCGCACGCTTCCGGGAGTAACCGCGTGAGTCCATCATGGCTGCTACCGGGACCTCGAGCATGGATACCGCAGATGTGAGCGCCGCAGCGAAGAGCATCGCAAAGAAGAGCGCCCCGAGGATCATGCCAAACCGCATATCGACGAAGACTGCGGGGAGGGTGATGAACGTGAGGTTCACCCCGGTTGCCGGGTCGAGTCCGGCGGTGAAGACCAGGGGAAAGATTGCGAGGCCGGCGAGGATCGCGATCAGCATATCGGCGACGACGATGATGGAGGCGTTCCGGAAGAGAGCCCCTCCTTCCAGGTAGCTCCCATAGGTGAGCATGACACCCATGCCCACCGAGAGCGAGAAGAAAGCCTGCCCGAACGCCGCGGTCCAGACGCCCGGGTCGGTGAGTTTCGAGTAGTCAGGGGAGAGGTAGAACTCGATTCCGGCCGCAGCCCCTGTCTGTGTGAGCGCGAACGCCACGAGGGCGATGAGGATCACGACGAGGACCGGTATGAGAACCCGGGAGATCATCTCGATCCCTTCCCGGACACCGGATCGCACCGTCAGGAAGACGGCCATCCCGGCGAAGAAGAAGAAGATGAGCGGGAAGTAGGAGCCCGTGAACACGTGAAAGTCCACCGGAGAGTTGAGGGCGAAGAAGAGGGCGTACGCGAGCACCCAGCTCGTGATCACGAGGTAGTAACTGAGTACAAGGCCGGCGATGGCGACGACGGCAAGACCTGCAAGGGAGGATCGTCCGAGTATAGACTGAAAAGCGGTGATCACCGATGTCTTCGTGCTCCGTCCGATGGTAAACTCAAGCAACATCAGGGGGAGACCGAAGAGGAAGACTGAGATCAGGTACGGGATCAGGAACGCGCCACCGCCATTGGCGCCCACGATGTAGGGGAACCGCCATATATTCCCGATCCCGACTGCCGACCCGATGCTTGCTATGATGAATCCAAGGGTCGATGACCATCGTTCCCTCCCCATATCTTCTGTCATACTGCCTCCGGTTGCCTCGTGATAACCAATTATCCCGCAGGGATAAATGCATATCCTGCCAGAACCGGGTACCCTGCGACCAATGCTCTTTTGTATTCGGTTATCTCCATACTAACCGGAAGATCATGTGCATCATTTCCCGGCGATGCCGGGCGGGCGGGTGGTAGGGTTGAGCGGTCACTACCCCTTCCTCTTCTCCATCCCGCACGGTGGTATATCCGTTCCGCCCGAGGTCCGCGGTCTCATCAACCTCTCGCGGCGAGATATCATCTTCAACAGCGATCCCCATACCCGCCTCATATACGGGTTTGATGATGTAGCGGAAGCCCTGGTCGATTTTGAGGTCTCCCGGATATTTGTTGATACCAACCGGGCACCCTACCAGTATCCGCCACGGACCCAGGATGGTGTGATCAAGGTCATCACCCAGGACGGAACCCCAGTATACCGGAAGGGCCTTGTGCCCGGGAGGGAGTTGATAGGAGTTCTCCTGCAGAGGTACTACTTCCCGTTCCATAACCGGCTGGCCGATCTTATCGACACCCGGCCAATCGAGATCGCCTTTGACTGCCACAGCATGCTACCGGCATCCCCTCCAGTCAGGCGCGATGCAGGGCGCCCACGCCCGCTCTTCTGCCTGAGCAACAGGGGTGATAAGAACGGAAACCCCCTCCGGAAGGGAGGGCTTGTGACCTGCCCGCCGGAGTGGCTCTCGGCCCTTGCTGGATCGCTTCAGGCGGAGTTTGATGGGGAGGGGCGGGTTTTGATGAACGATCCCTTCCGGGGCGGGTTCATAACCGTTGCGCACCACCGGCGGACGCGGACACCCTGGATCCAGATCGAGATCAACCGAGGCCTCTATGAGACTGAGGAGTACATCGACCCTGAGACCCATCTGGTCGACGAGGCGCGGATCGCAGAGATCCGGCGGCGGATCTTCTCGGCCATCGCCGGATTCTGGGAGGAGGTCTCGGGGTGATGGCCCCTGGCCGGTGTCATCCCGTATACCGGACCACCCTCCCGCCGACCTGCCCAATTGACAACCATGATTCCCCGGCGGTGCGCGGATCCCCTTTCCTATCCCCTCTTCCCGATGCTCCAGAGTGCCCCGGATGCGGACACTTTTATTACCATGAGGGATTTAACCTTCAGAGGAACCAAAAATACCGACAAAAGCAGTGTTGTTTCCCTGGTTACAGAGACCAAATCTCTCCATTGGAGGCATCAAAATGGTTATAAAAAGCCGGTACAAGGGTACTTAACTGAGATCGGCAGGGCAAAATATGATCACTGAGAGCGATATTGAGCATATAGCAGAACTTGCGGATATCGGCATATCAAAAGACGAGGTGCCGGAATTCGCCCGCCAGTTCAACGCAATACTGGAATACTTCAGCACCATCGAGAGCGTGGAGGGCGAGGGCGCCCCCGCTGCCGGGGCTGCCAACGCCTTCAGGGAGGATGAGCCCCGGCCATGCCTCCCGCAGGAGGCGGTCCTCGCAAACGCAGGGTCGACCGAGAACGGATACATCAAGGCGCCGAGGGTGATGTAGGTGGCGGGAACCCTGAATTTCTCGCCCGACGACAGCTACAACGCCTTCATCACCACCTGCGCCGAGGCACCGTTTGGTGACGGCGCGCTTGCCGGCATAGCCGTCGCAATCAAGGATAACCTATCGACGGCAGGCATCCAGACAACATGCGCGTCCCGGATCCTCGCAGGCTACATCCCACCGTACGATGCCCACGTCGTGGAACTCCTCCGGGGCGCAGGGGCCGCGATCGTCGGCAAGACCAACATGGATGAGTTCGGCATGGGCTCGACCACCGGGACGAGCGCGTTCGGCCCCACGAAGAACCCGGTCGACCCGGAGCGGGTTCCCGGCGGCTCGTCGGGCGGGAGCGCCGCCGCGGTCGCTGCCGGCCTCGTCCCTATGGCGCTCGGTAGCGATGCCGGCGGCGCTATCCGGTGCCCCGCGGCATTCTGTGGGATCGTGGGGTTCAAACCCACACCCGGCCGGGTCTCGCGTTACGGCCTCATCGCCCACACAAGTTCCCTTGAAGAGATCGGGCCGATGGCACGGACGGTCGGGGATGTATCGAGGCTTCTCTCGGTGATAGCCCGCTACGACCCGCGCGACTCGACGATGGTCGACAGACCATACGATCACGAACCCTCAGCAGACATCAAGGGCCTCAAGGTCGGGATACCGGAGGAGTACTTCGGTGAAGGCGTTGACGAGCGCGTTGCAGAGCAGGTCCGGACCGCCGTAGGTGTCCTCGAGGATCTCGGGGCTGACCTGGTCCCGGTGAGCATCCCCGGCATGCGCTACGCACTTCCCGCCTACTCTATCATCTGCATGAGCGAAGCCTCTTCAAACCTCGCGCGGTACGATGGGGTCCGCTATGGCCCCGCGGTCGACACGAAGAAGTCCTGGCACGAGGCTTACCAGGATCTGCGAGGGGAATACCTCGGGGTCGAGGCCCGGCGCCGGATACTGCTCGGAACCCTCACCCTCTCGGCCGGCTACGCCGGGCGGTACTACGCAAAGGCCCTTGCAGCGCGCCGGAATATCGCCCGGGATTTCGAGCGGGCGTTCTCCGATCTCGACATCATCGCTGGCCCGACGATGCCGACCGTGGCCTTTCGCCCCGGTGAGGTGACCGATCCCCTCGCGCTCTACCGCCTTGATGCCCTCACGGTGCCCGCGAGTCTTGCAGGGATCCCGGCGATATCGGTCCCGTGCGGCCGGATTGACAATCTCCCCGTCGGTCTCCAGCTGATGGGGCGGCGGTTTGAGGATGAGCGCATCATCGATGCTGCTTTTGCCTACGAGCAGGAGGTGCGGGCATGAAGACGATCATCGGGCTTGAGATCCACGTCCAGCTCGCGACAGCGACGAAGCTCTTCTGCGGGTGCTCGACCGACTACCAGGACGACGAGCCGAATACCCACTGCTGTCCGGTCTGTCTCGGCCTCCCCGGCGCCCTCCCACGCCTGAACGAAAAAGCGGTGGAGTATGGTCTCCGGGTGGCAAAAGCCCTCGATATGAGGGTACTTGAGGAGTCAGCGTTTGCGAGGAAGAACTACTTCTACCCCGATCTCGCGAAGGCCTACCAGGTCACCCAGGATGACAAACCGCTCGCGGTGGAGGGTATCGTCG
>JAAZID010000430.1 GCA_012510295.1 Methanomicrobiales archaeon
GATAAGACCCCTTTCCGGCGAAATGGAATGTTGAAGCAGGCATCCCCACAAACCTGATAGATACCTTTAATATTTAACTTATGTAATGTATCCCTGACGCGCATGGATGACCTGATAAAAGCTTTGAATACCCAGGCTAATAGCCTGAAATCCCTGGTGAAATCGATCAAAAAGATCAGGAACGGTGAGGAGGAAGAGATACTGAAACGCCTGAATATCCTGCATAGCGAGATAGGCGTGATCAGGAGACAGCTGCAACGCCTCAAGATCGAAGAGCCGCTGATCGCTGAGATAACAGAAGCACTGCATATGTGGGAGGAGGAGGCAGGAGAACTTGAGTCCTACGCCAAAGCGGCGCTTGGAGAGGAACTTGAGCAGCTGCTAAAAGCACAGGGGTATTCCCTTGAAGGCAATTATCCAAAGCTGAAGACCTCATTTTACACGATCCTTGTCGATATCCGTTCGAACCGGGTAACCCTGTATTATGGGCCGGAGGCAGAAAAGATCGCCGCCACTCCCGCCCTCCCGGAGAGAGTCTGTGATGAGATCTTCAAGTACGATGCCTTCCTGGCCGACCGGGTGATCGATGAGGGTGTATTCCTGGCAAACCTCTTTGAAGCATACTCGGTCTGCCTGCACCGGTCGAAGAAAAGAATCGGGGCGGAGGTGCCCATCCCCGAGATCCTCTCCACGTTTGCCTTTGTTACGCAGGACACCAGGTTCACGAAAAACCCTGTGCGGGCAAACTACCGCGACTACAATCGGGCTACGTTCAGCCACGACCTGTACAGCCTGAAGGAGCGCACCTCCGGCGGCTACGAGATGGTGACGGTTACGGCACGCCGCAGAGAGACCAGGAGCCGGTATGACACCCTCTGGATCCCCGCCTCATCGGGGAGGGGCGAGTTGATCTCGGGCATAAAGTTCAGAGAGGTGATGAAGTGAATGCGCCGGGCGCGGGGGAGGATATATCGGAGCTGGACCGGATCCATGCGAGGAGGATCATCCAGGATGTCGGGGGTAGCGGCCAGCCGCCGGTCTACGGGTATCAGTTCTTCACCGCCGGCATCGATCCCTACATCGATACGATCGAGGATGAGTATCTCGCTGATTTTATATCTGCCGGCGGAAGCTCGTTCAAGCTGGTCATAGGGACATACGGCGGGGGAAAGACCCATTTCCTCTACAGCGTGCAGGGCAAAGCCTGGAACTACAGGTACATCACATCGTATATCGAGTTAAGCCAGAACTCGACACCGTTTCATAAGCTAGAAGAAGTCTACAGGGCAGTCGTCGCAAACCTGCTGTACCCCCAGGAGGCTGCAGCCCTCCTCCGGGGCTATGATAAAGGCATAGAGGCGGTCCTCAGGACATGGTTCTTATCAAAGCAGGAAGAATACACCGGATATTTCCCCGAGGATAAACTTGAGCCGGCGCTTACCGATTATGCCAATGATATCGGTCCATACGAGAGCAAGAGTTTTCAGAACGCGATCAAGCAGGCGTTTCTGACCCAGCTCCACGGTGACGAAGAGGGATTCAACCTCATCGTTCAATGGCTGAAGGGCGAGAATCCACACAAGAACCTCCTGAAGGATTACCACATATTTGAAAAACTCGATAGATCGACAGCATTCAAATTTCTGAGAGACCTGATCCGCTGGATCCAGGAGATCGAGTACGCCGGCCTCATCATCCTTATGGATGAGGCTGAGCAGACACCGAGCATGTCAACGAAACAGAGGGAGACACTGCTGAACAACCTCCGGGAACTTGTGGACGCATGCTCAAGGGGCACCGTTATAAGCACCATGTTCTTTTATGCCGTTCCTGACGACAGTTTCCTTGAGGGAAGGACCGCCGTGTATGAGGCGCTAAACCAGCGGCTTGCAACCATCTTTGAAGGGGCGATCAACCCGACCGGGGTCAGGATAAATCTCGAAGACCTTGAGGGAGACCCTGAGGCATTCCTGAGAGAGGTTGGAGAGAAACTCGCGAAGATATACGAGATAGCGTATGAGATCTCGTTTGACCCCGGCAGACTGGATGCAAAACTCCAGGAGATATCAGAATGGGCCTACAAAGAAAGATTTGGAGAGATCGGCTATAAGAGAGCCTTTGTGCAGCAGGTCATCAAAGCTTTTCACGAGCTGCGACACGAAGCGTCCCACTGAACGGTGCGGAGATGACTGAGACCGTCGACCACGAGCTTTATGGCACCGGCATTGTTCGGGCGAGGAGGTACAGGGGTCTTGAGCTGCTTGTCCATTTCTCATGCGGGATCAGGAGATGGATCCCCCGAAACGAACTGCGGGCACCCCCGGACAGAGACGTCCCTCCCGCCCGGGATAGCGCCCTGGCGGTAGAACCGGCAACGCCCCCGGCGGGGGTGCGGGAGAGAGAGATCCCCCCCGGCCGGGGCAGTGCCCTGGCGGTAGAACCGGCATCTCTCCCGGCGGTGCATCCCGGCGCGCTGCAGGGCGCCGGCGCATCAGGCGCACCCGCCATCCCGGGTGCGGTGCCTGAGGGGCGCATCCCCTCTCAAATATACACAGGCCGCCGGGCACCACCTTCGAGGGGGAAGGCAAGGCATGAGGCAAGGGCCATCATTGAGGCTCTCCGCCAGGGCGGCGTTCCGCGTGAGAAGGTCGAACACTTCACCGCCGGCAGGGATAGCGAGCTTGAGGAGATCCGGGAGTGGCTCGGGTCCGGGGATGGCTGCCTGCGCATCGATGGGGACTACGGCGTGGGGAAGAGCCACCTGCTGGAGTTGACCGCATCGCATGCGCTGCATGACGGATGGGCCGTCGCAAGGGTCGAGATAGACCCGAATGAGACGCCGTTTCACAGGCCGAAGCGATTGTACCAGAGCATAATTCAATCCCTGGAGTACCGTTCCGGCGACCAGATCCGCACGTTCAGCGATATGATGACATTCGTGGCCGGATCATCGGGTGAAACGCAGACGTTGGAGACGCACCCTTACTTTGGGACGTTCATCCGACACTGGAGAGCGGACTCAGATAATGAGGATCTCTGGGACTGGATAAAAGGCGATAGCGATCCGCATCGAAGTTATCTACCTCGCCTGCCCAACTTTCAGCTCGCCGCAAACATATGCTGTAACCTCCTGAGCGGGCTTGGCTGGATAGCAAAGAACATACTCGGCCTCAAGGGGCTCCTGATACTCATAGATGAGGCCGAGAGCATCGATAAGTCATTTTACACAAATTATCAGCACAGGATGGCGTTAAATACCCTGAAAGGGCTTATATTTACGGCTAACAGTGAAAAATCCCTCATAGAGGAGGCCACAGGAGAGCTGGCAATAAAACGCCAGGATGCAGGTGGGTACTTCGGGCGCTACTCAGACCTCCGCTACCCGGGGTACAGGCAGTATCAGTTCCCGTACATATGGAAGGAAGAGACCGGTATGAAGATCGTATTTGCATTTGTTCCGGAGTTTTTTGAGTCGTTCGCATACGACAACGATGCATGCCTTGCGATCACGGGGATGCCCTCGCTCACGATCGAACCGCTCTCGCACACCGAACACGAGCACCTCTTCAGGCAGATCGTCGATATCTACCGGGAAGCATACCATTTCGAGCCTCAAAGGATAGCGTTCGAACTCCTCCCGAAGGAGAAGACAAGGGTCTTTGTAAAAGCGACGGTCGAGGCGCTGGACCTTATGCGGTTCCACCCCGGCCAGGATCTGCAGGATCTCATAATCCATGATACCGAGGAATGAGACCCTCCGGATGAAGAGAAACCTCAGGAGGACATGGCACACATTCTTTGCCCGGTTCGGGAGGCTCCTCCCGATACAGGCGGCCGCAATCC
>JAAZID010000177.1 GCA_012510295.1 Methanomicrobiales archaeon
AGGATTGAGAGGACGTCGGCCGACCGTCGTGTCTCCGGAAAGACCTTCCCGCCGGGCTCGGCCAGGAGGGCGAGACCCCGGGCAGCGAAGAACTCGATGAGGTCCCGGTTCGTGAAGTTCATGAGCGCAGGCCGGAGGAACGCCCTGTGGTCGCCGTAACAGGAGAGAAACTGAGTGACTCCCCCGGCGTGGGTGATGTTGCACTGCCCCGATCCCGCGAGGAGGAGCTTTCGGCCCGGGGTGGATTTCTTCTCAAGGAGGATCACCCGCCGCCCCGATCCTGCCACCCGCAGGGCGCAGAAGAGCCCGGCTGGCCCTCCCCCGATGATAGCAATTGTATCGTTCACGGTCAATTCGTCCGTATATCCGTGCTCCCCGGGCGGGCATCAGCGTTGGGGTCCGGCCGGTATATCCATATAGGGGCGTGGCTCAAGGGGGCGGTGATATTGATGGATAGCAGATGGATGATCGGGGGACTCCTCGTGGCCTTTTTCATTGTTTCCGCCGGCGCTCTCACCCCGGATGCCGGGGAGTTCTCCTGGCGACAGGCGATATCAGTTGAAAACTCCTCCGCGATCGATGACCTTCCGGTCCTCTTCAACGCGACGCACCTCGCCGGGATGCGCCCGGACTTCGCCGATATCAGGTTCGTGGATGGAGGCGGGACCGTCATCCCACACTGGATCGAGAACGCTACAAACGGCTCACACGCTCATGTCTGGCTCGCCCTCCCCGCGGATACATGGGATCTCTCCATGCTCTACGGTAACCCGGGTGCTCGCGACACCGGGAACCCCGATGCGGTCTTCACCTTCTTTGAGGACTATGAGCGGGGTAACCTCTCGCGGTGGTCGTTCTGCGGTTCAAACGTCGAGGTCCAGTCATCCGTCGTCTGCACCGGCGAATACGCAGGCGATATCAACGTCTCGGAGCCTGACCTCCGGCACCTCGCAAACAACCGGATATCACTTGCAAATGTATCTGAAGGCCCGATCGCCATCGAGGGGGACTACCTGGTCAGCGAGTTCGGGCAATGGTGTGGTTCGGGCTACATCCAGGTCTGGAACGGGACAGACCGGATCTACGCCCTCCACCTCAGGAACCGCTCCGTGCAGTACTACGACGGCACCCACCGGAACTTCTCGGCCGATATCCCGGCAAAGACCGATACCTGGTACCGCATAAAGGTCGTCATGGATACACTGAACGCCACCGGGCACGCCTGGGTCGACGGCGAGTATATCGGGAATCGGACCCTGCGGTTCGCCGATGGATCACCGGTCCCGGAGGGGGTGATATTCACGGATTTCGCGCTGATCGGATCCTCAGCATGGGCATCGGGGGAGCCGCACCACTTCTACGTGGATAACATCCGGGTGCGCAAACACGCCTCGATCGAGCCGGTGCTGGCCTACGCCGGGCCGCCGCTCATGAACAGCGGCACCGCCGCCCGGAGTGGATCGATGCCCCCCTCGACGTAGAGGAGGCCGAGGACAGCCCTGGCAAGGGTCTCTTTCTCCCGCTCAAGGGCTCTGCCGGTTGGGTGGTGCCGGCACAAAAGACCGAGTTTGTGCTCGTGGAGTCTCCACCGGTCGGAGAGGGGCACGAGCCCCGGCACCCGGGCATGCAGGCCGGGGAGGATCTTCAGCCGCAGGGTGACGTCACCGATGAGGGCGAGGGCCTGAGCATTGTCGGGAAACTTCCCGAGTATATCGATATCCTTTGCCGGGAGCGGGAGGATCTCTTCCGGGAACTCCTCCAGTATCCCGAAAAAAAGCCTCCTCGTGGAGCCATCCATCAGGATCCGGAGGAGACCGTCCGGGCTCTGGAAGGTATACCCGACATCCCGCTCAATGCAGGGAAGGGTCTCCCGCTCCACCCGGTCGATCCCCGATACCAGGCGACCGATCTCCCTGTTCCACCCACGTATTCGCCTGAGTCTCCTCGTCCGCCGGGATGAACGCCGGTGGGCAGGCAGGAACTCCGCCCGGTAGACCACCATGAGCCACTCCTGTATCGTCGTGAGGGTCTCCTCGATCGGGCGGGAGAGGGAGCCGTACTCGTATGACATACTATCCAGAGGGTTAGTTAAGAGAATGCATCTACCTTTCCCTGACGGTCAATGACTTTTCTATAGCAGGACCACGTAGAGGAGAGCGACATGCAGGCAGAGGAAGAGAGGGACGAGCCGGAACTTTGCCTTCTGCGTCTTGTGCCGGAAGAGTCGCATCGCTGTCATGGCCCCGAGGGGTCCGAAAGCTGCTGCAGCGAGGAGATTCCTCTCAGACGTCCGCCACCTTCCCTTCTCCGCCAGGCGCTTATCGCGGCTGAAGAGGAGAAGCACAGCGACATTTACGAGGAGATAGATCAGGACTGCGGCCGGCAGGAGAGACACCCTGCTACTCCCTCCGACCGGGTATCGTGGGAGATCCATGCGCCTTGCTCGAGTTCTGCACAATATCCTGTTTCCTTCCCGAACAAAAGAAACTGCCGGCCTGGGCCCCGGGAGAGAGAGCGGCGGGGGACGGGTCGCCCCCCGTGCCAGACAGTTCACTCCTTCGGGCAGCGTTCTGCCAGATTAATCAGGGTAATGTTCTCCGCCGTTGCGTTGAACGGCTCGATCACGATCTCGTCATTCACCCTCTGTTCGACATCGGGGATGGGGTACTCAAAGACACCCTCCTGTCCGGCATCATGGTGCAGGACGGCAAACAGGGTATCGGTCGCGACAAACGTGTGGACTGTGATCGAGACGTTCTGGTTCACTCCGGGTTTGACCGGCGCATACCCATGAGAGAGGCCCTGGCAGCACTCGCCACCCTGACCCACACCTGCCTTGCCTCTCCTCTGTCTGGCCCCTGGTCCATACTTCCCGGAGTCGCCGGCTACCTCATCCTGCGGTGTAAACGCTCCCGCTTATCCACGTAACCGGATCCGTCCACGTCGTGGCGATCCTCGCGGATGTCGTGCTCCAGGATCTCTTACTCCACGATGAACGCTCCGTTCATGAACGGGTGGACGTCGCACTGGAAGTAGTAGTACCCCTTGTCATCTTATCTTGAAAATTTGGAGAATGGGTGAAGTAACAACAACCTCATGAGAAGGTAGAGTTCTGCCACCATATGAAGGCGATATAGTCATGAAGAGAAGTAGGGGATCTGTGAATTTAAGGTGACAAGGGGTACTACATTCAATTTAGACGTCATTATAAAAAGATCCTTCGGTCGGGCTGAATAGTTACGGAAAATATTCCAAACCTTTAATTTCCTGCCTTCCCCCCACTTAGCCTGTTTTATCCTGTGGCACAAGGGGGCATATGTCACCTACCCCGCGCCTAGGGAGGGGAGCGCCCGATACGCTCGGCTATTGTGGGGTCAGACTGCAATGCCTTGGTAAGGAGTCTGATCTGATGGATCGTCTTCGGGTGGAGCTCGTGCTCCATGTAACAGGCGTCAGCATTGGCGATCTTCTCAGGGACGTGGATAGCCATCAGGAACTCCTTTAAGGTGTCATGACGGAATTTGACAGCTTCGGCGATCTCGTGGCCTGCAGGCGAGAGCACCACTCCCTCGTAGCGCCGGTACTCAACAAGACCCATACGGTCAAGTTTCCGGAACATCTCCACAACACTTGATGGACTGAGATCTAGCTCGCATGCCACATCTTTGGTACGGGCATACCCTTTCTCCAGCGTGACGTTGAGGATGGCTTCAAGATAATCCTCAGCTCTTCTGCTGAGATTTTTTATATATCCTTTGTGTTTCATACAACATCGGTGCTTCATCGTATCACAACAGCGCAAAGATCTCTGATCGAATCCGGGGAAGGAACGCATCTCCCGGAAGATTTTAGCCACCTGAAGACCATCTCATTGAAATAATCCTCCAATACTCGCAGGAGCCTCTTACTAGTGTTGCAACTCGCCAATGCACTGTGATCGAAAGTCACCAGTGCATCTATCTTATTGCAGATGATCAGTAACGGTCGTGTCAACCGACCGTTACCGATATGGTCTATTACAGCAGCCTTCATGCAAACCAAATTGAATCGTCCTAAAGACATCAGGACTCCTTCTCATGAACAGGTCGCCAGTTTTTACCGGTAGTAGCCTGATACAGCGCAGACATACGATCTGTTTTGGGCCGACCCAAGTGAACTATCCCTTGTAGATGCAACTTCCCTGCAGGTTCCCGGGACTGAACAGCGTGTTATCCACCTGTAATTATCGTATTATATAGGAGTTACGCAGTTCACCCAAAAGGTACGTCGAGTTCGGCGTGCCCAGAAGAGGGACAGGCTAGGGAAACACCCATCCGTTCTTGTAGCCCAGAACGCTGCTGCAATTTTTTGCCTCCTAGTCTAACTGTTTTGTCCTGTTTAGCCGTTCACAAGCCCCTCCCTTCAGAGAGGGGTAGTTGACGCAACCATGTTTCTACAATTACATCTGTATATGCCCAATCTTTGTAAGAGGTGATCATAGCATATTTGCAGTGTGATGTGCAAAAAGATAGGCCTATCGTTAAGAAGAGGGGCAGATCTGCTTTCATCCCCACCCTGGGCGGTGGAGACTCCCCCGCGAGTTAAAGAGGTTGTTGAGATTTGTTCTTTAGCGAAAATCACAGTTTCACGTCCTTGACCAAGATCTAGGGGGGTTGGTGTTACACAATCTTGTCTTCCAGCTTCTTTATTCTCGCCAATTGTCTCCCCTTCTCGGTCAGAGTGTACTCCGTAACCGCCCGGCCCCAGAGCTCACGGCAACCTGAGCACCTGGAGCAGTAGCGAGGAGCCTCCGCGCAGGGAGATCTGATGCACCCCACACTGCGCACGATGAAACCAAGGCGCTCCATCATGAAGAGCCGCTCGAGTAGGGTGTCCTGCCCCACATTGAGCTCGCTTGCAAGTTCCGGGAGCGTGAACCGCCCCCGATCTATCCGTTCTGCTATCATTCGCATCATGCCAGGGAAAACCTCCTGAGGAACTCCCTGCCCCATGCAAGGAATCCAGAGACCCCGATCACCGCCAGATAGAGGAGAGGAGTAGCCACATCCATGACCGACCACACCTCTTCCCCCTCCTCGGCAAAGAAAGTCGCCTCAAGCGCCCCTGCTCCCAGCGAGCAGAGTGCAACCAGCCCAAAGAGAACCGAGAGAAAGATCCCGACATATATGAAGGACATACCCTCTCCGGTGTCTGTGGAGAGTTTTCGGGCCCCGGTCAGAAGAACGGCTCCGATCACGAGCAGCACAAACCCGCTGAAAACATCTCCAGAAATGAGGAGAACCTCTAAATCAGCCAACGGGCCGAAGATGGCCCATATAAACTGGAGTATCGCGGTGCCCACGTAGAGCGCTCCCAGCACCGCTCCAAAGATAATCTTTGTTCCATCACTCATGATTATGCACCCCCCAGGAAGAATGGGGCAAGACGTCCGATGACAAACGCCAGGATCCAGGCGACGATTAGACCGTAGACAACTGAGAAACCGGTCCATTTCCACGACTGGGTCTCTTTCTTGATGACTCCA
>JAAZID010000178.1 GCA_012510295.1 Methanomicrobiales archaeon
AATGGGAAAATCATATATTATCAAACAGATCTCAATCTTTTCAGAGAATCGTCCCGGACGCCTGGCAGCTATCGCCAGCGCACTCCGGGATGCGAGGATAAACATCTTCGCGTTCAGTATAGCCGAGGCGAACGGGTTTGGGGTCGTCAGGGCGCTCGTGGATCGCCCGGAAGATGCTCACCGGACGCTGACCGATCTCGGATTCCGCGTCTCGTTCACCGAGGTTATCGGTGTCCGGATGCGTGATGAACCCGGCGGCCTCTCTGAGATCGCGGCGGTCCTCGGGGATGCCGGGGTCAACATCGAGTATGCCTACGCTTACTCGGGCAGAGACGGGGCGGTCCTGATCGTGCGCGTCGATCAGGTCGAGGATGCTGTCCGGCGGATCCTTGATTGCGGCGGAAAACTCCTCAAAGCGTCTCTCTTCCAGTGAATGAGTAGGAGATCGGGGATTTCGTTCTGGTTCCCGATCTCAAACGACAGATCTCACCGGCGATGGGATGGCGCTACGTAGCCGGCAATTGTGCCGCAGATGCTCTATCATACCCCTTTATTTTCTTTCACCCCCCAGCTTTTCAGTAATAGGGAAATCCTCATGTCCACTACCACCGATGTCGTTCAGCGCCGGATCGTCCTCATCATCGCCACCCTCGCCGCGTTCCTCACCCCGTTCATGAGCTCGGCCGTCAACATCGCTCTTCCCTCTATCGCCACCGAGTTCGCCCTCGACGCCGTCTCGCTGAGCCTCGTGGCCTCATCGTACCTCCTCGCAACAGCGATGTTCCTCGTCCCGTTCGGGCGGTATGCTGATATCTACGGACGAAAGAGGATATTCACCCTCGGCGTGATAATCTTCACCGTATCGGCACTACTCGCAGCGCTTGCGACATCGGGTCCCATGCTCATCGCCTTCCGGTTCATCGAGGGTATAGGGAGCGCCATGATCTACGGTACCGGTATCGCCATGATCACCTCGGTCTTCCCGCCCGAAGAGCGGGGGCAGGCGCTCGGGGTCAACGTCACCGCGGTCTTTATCGGCCTCACCGTCGGGCCGTTCCTCGGCGGGTATCTCACCGAGTTCCTCACCTGGAGGAGCATCTTCCTCACAAACATCCCCCTCGGCATATACATCATATACCAGGTCCGCCGCCACCTGGACGAGGAGTGGGCCGACGCACGTGGGGAGAAGTTCGATGTTCCGGGTTCGGTCTTCTACAGCGTGATGCTCCTTGCCGTTATGTTCGGGCTCTCGCACCTCCCCGATCCCGGCGGTGTCGTGGCGCTCATCATCGGCGTCGTGTTCGCGGGGGCCTTCTACGCCTGGGAGACCCGGACGCCGGACCCGGTCCTCAACATCCCGCTCCTCGCATCGAACAGGGCGTTTGCCTTCTCAAACCTCGCCGCTTTGATCAACTTCAGCGCGACGTTCGCCGTCGCGTTCCTCCTCTCCCTCTACCTCCAGGTGGTCAGGGGGTTTGACCCCGGCACCGCAGGGCTCATCCTGATCACGCAACCGATCATCCAGGCGATATTTGCCACGCCGGCCGGGAAGCTCTCCGACCGGGTTGACCCGCAGTACGTCGCATCGGCAGGGATGGTGTTCATAACCCTCGGCCTCGCCATCTTCACGTTTCTTACCCCCGAGACCCCGATACCAAACATCATCGCAAGCCTCGTGCTCCTCGGGTTCGGGTATGCCCTCTTCTCCTCCCCGAACATGAACGCCATCATGACCTCGGTCGACCGGTCTCTCTACGGGGTGGCGTCAGGGATGCTCGCCACCATGCGGACGACCGGTATGATGCTCTCGCTTGCGATCGTCACCGTCATATTTGCCCTCCTCATCGGCACAACCCAGATCGGCCCCGAAGTTCAGGCCTCCTTCATGGCGAGCCTCCACGTGACGTTCACGGTCTTTACGATCCTCTGTACCTTCGGTGTATTCGCCTCGCTCGCGCGGGGCCGGGTGCGCGGGTGATCCCGGGTATCTTCACTCTTTAACGCAGTATACTGAGTAGACCTGCCGGCCATCCTCCCCGGTGACGTCCACCCCGTGCACCTCGTTCTCAAACCCGGGGAAGAGGGTATCAAACCCCTGCAGGGAGAGGAGGAGGTCGATGATCGAGCATGTGGCCGGTCCGCACCGCTCCCCCGGCATTATGACCGGGATGCCGGGTGGGTAGGGCACAACCATCACCGCCACGGTCTTCCCCTCGATCATGCTCACCGGGACTGCCTCGACCTCCCCCCGCACAAGGTGGCGGTAGGCCTCCGCCGGCGTCATCACTGATTCTGGTAGCGCCGCGTAGACCTCCCGCGCGAGGTCGGCGATCGAGATGTCTTTCAGGTGGTCGTGCATCTCCCGGCAGAGGTCGTAGAGCCCTCTTCCAGAGTATCGGGCCGGGTATCTCTGCACCAGGTCCGGGAACACCTCTTCGAGCGGGCTGTTTTTGTCGTAGAGGGCTTTGAACCGGAAGAGTTCCGCAAGGAGCGTCCCGGATTTTCCCTTGGTGATCCCGAGCGTGAAGAGAACCAGGAACGAGTAGTACCCGGTCTTCTCGACGACGATCCCGCTCTTCCGGAGATACTTTGTGACGATGCCCGCCGGTATCCCCCGATCCTCCATACCCCCGCCCGGCCGTATCCCGGGTGTGAGTATGGTCACCTTGATGGGATCGAGCATGGCGTAGCCCTCCTCGATGCCATCAAACCCGTGCCAGGGGTCACCCGGGTCGAGGAGCCAGCAACCGGTGTGGTTTCGGAGGATGAGGTCATCCGCCTCCCCGAGGGGGGTTTCGGTCCCCTGGACCACGATGCAGTCCGGCTGCCATACGGTGAACCACCAGTAGTTCTCCCCCGGGAGGAGGCTTGCCCGGATCTCTTCTGCCACCATCACCATCTTCTTCCGAAACACTATCGCCTCTTCTATCGCCTCCTCGATGAGGAACTTTCCCGAGTGTCCGGCCATCATCCTGGCCGCGACATCGAGGGAGGCGATGATCATGTACTGGGGGGAGGTGGAGGTGAACATCATGAACGCCTCATTGAACCGGGAGTGAT
>JAAZID010000179.1 GCA_012510295.1 Methanomicrobiales archaeon
CGCGGCCGGAGGCCGGCGAGTACCTTCTCACCGCAGTACACTACGACAGCGCCAACGAGACGTTACACATCCTTGCCGCCATGCCGATCCTCATACTCGATGGCAATCCCGCTGTCGCCTGGAACGGAGGCGACCCGTACTATCAGGACCGGGGTGCCGGCGCAACGATCTCCTTTGGAGAAGATGTGAACCGGACGGCATACGTCCTCCTCAGGAACAACGCCACTTATGATCTCGTAATACGGGTTGATACCGAAAAATTCGTGAATCGCCCCATACCGACCTCCGTGACCGATCTGATCACCCTCCTGCAAGCGGCCACCGATGAGATCGGGCCGGTTGCCTGCACCCTGACCCCGAGCGACACCCCGACCACGAGTGATGTGGATTTTGATCTCGTCATCGCCCGGGGTTATGGGCTCTCCGGGTATGCGGATGGGCCTGAGGTGAAGGTCGGGGCAGAGGCTCTCGCATCCCTCAACCCCGGCACGTATTCCCTCTACGCCCTGGGTATGAAAGATGGGAAGGCCATTGCAGTCGACTACCGGGAGGTCGAGATCCAGGCAGCCTCATGACGCCGGCACCGGTCAGGGTTCGGGGGCAGGAGGATCCCTTCTCCTCTCTATCGGAGGAGCGTGTAGCATGGTGGACATCTCCTGCATGAGGAACTGCTGATGAGATCCCGGCCCATGCTCAGGAGAGATAGAAAAATGAGCTGGATCAGTGCCTTGATCACGAGAGGGAGAGATTGATAGGCGCAAAGAAGTACTACGCTACGGCCGTGCTTGCAGCCTGGCTCATCGTCGTCACCTTCTTCATGGTCTTTAATCGCACACTTGACCTTGAGGTCTTCTTTGTCCTCTCGCTCATCGGCCTCCTCGTGATCGCGGTCCTGATCGATGGAGCTTTCTCCCGGCCACGCTACATGCGCCACCTCAGCTACCTCATCGTAGCGGGGGTCGCTCTCTTCGCTTACATCGTCGTCCAAAAGGTTCTGGAGATCCTTGCTGCATGAACCATCGGGCCTTGCATATCGTCCTCGCGGTTGCCATCATCGCGGCTCTCATCCTCCTTGCAGGAGAGGCGACCACCCCGCTCCTCTACACGGCGACAAACACGTCGACCGCCGCTCACGTCGACCCTGCGACTGTTCCGAAACTGTCAGATAACGATCCCGATGCTCTCATCCCCCTGATGGATGAGCTGCTGGGAAAGACCGGCACGCTCACCCTCAATATCAGGCTCAAGGACTACGAAAGTGCCGAGCGCGACCTGGCGCGGTACGCCGAACTTTCAGGCCGGTTCGACGAGCTCGTCATCAACCTGGATATCTCCGGAACAGATATCGGCGAGTTCCAGCGGAACAACCAGGAGAATCTCGCTGCCCTTGGAGCCCTCTTAGATGACGCCCGGCGATTTGAGGACTTGCAACGGGTTGAGATCCAGGTCCAGGGCGATGAGGGCCAGCGTGCAGCTGTCATCTACGAGGGAGAGACTCTTCAACAGAAACTGCAGGGCAGAGCTGCCGCCTACGCGGGCCGGGAGGACGTGACAATCCAGATCGCTGGCCGTTATGGCGTGAACACCCCTCCCTACCAGGAGAGTGTCAGGAACTATGCGGAGATAGTCGGTTCTACGGCGAGCCGGCAGGCCGGGGCCGATGAGGGTTCTCCCTCCCCCCTCGGCATCACGGTCACCCCCGATACGGGGCGGTATGGATACTCCCTCTCGATCGCCGGAACCTACACCGGCGGCACAGCAGGAACTCCCATCAAGGCCTACGTCGATAGCCAGCTCGCCGGGAACGCCACTCTGGATGAGAACGGCACCTACGCTTGCTCCTACAGGGTCGATCGGATCCCCGCCGGGCTGCACCTCGCCTACACTGTTGCGGACGTGATCCATTCAAGCGTTGCGACATTTGAGATCCGCCCTGATGATGCCATCATCACCCTCACCCTCAAGGAGGATCGTGCAGTCGCCATCTGCACGGGAAACCTCACGACTGCCGGCGGTCGGCCGGTCACGCTCGCCCCGATCCTCCTCCGGGTCGATGATGACACACCCATCGCCACGGAGACCGACGAGAACGGCACCTACAGGGAGGCGATCCCCCTCCCCGCCGGGGAGCATACCATCAGGGCAGAGTTCGACGCCGCGGGCTACCCCCTCAATGCCTCTGAAAGCCCGAAAGAGACGATCACCATCAAGAATAAGGGACTCTCCCCCTTCCCATTCATAGCAGCGATCGCAGCCGCGCTCGGGAGCGGATGGTACCTCCGCCGCCGGCATCGGCCGGAGGAGGTAGCCCCGGCGCCGGAATCCGTGGAGATGGTGAGTGTGGAAGAGGAAGCCGCTACCCCACCCCTGGTGGATATCGCAGGGCTCCCTCCCCGCGAGGCCGCGACCGTCCTCTTTTGTGCCCTCCGGTCCCGGCTCGGTCTCCCCGAGGCGAAGACCCCGCGAGACTGCGCCCAGATCGCCCCCGCTCACGCCGGATTCTTCGAGCGCTATGAGCAGATCCGCTACGCCGGCGAGACGCCATCAGAGGAGGAGCTCCGCGCAATGGAGGCTGACGCCCTCGGGGGTGAAGAGAATAGAGCGTGAGGCCTGGGCGGTCTTCCTCCTCCTCTTCCTCGCCGGCGCCGTAGCGTATGCTCATGTGACCACCACCGCCGAGGAGTACAGCCGCTACAACGTGGGCTGGAACGGCACCTCAGGCTTCACCGCAGTGGAGATCCGCGACCTCACGGATCTCAATCCTGATGTAACCCTCCTCGTCCTCGCGCCTTACAGGGGGTTTACGGCTGAGGATATCGGCCACCTCCGGGCATTTCTCGAATCCGGCGGCCGTCTCCTCATCGCAGACGAGGAAGGGAACGCCAATCACCTCCTCGCCGACCTCGGGAGCACCATGCGGGTCCGGCCGGGGAACCTCTCAAGTCTCGACCGCGATCATGCTACCTCCGGGCTCTTCCGCGTCAGCGTCGTCGGGGATGACGCCCTCTTTGCCGGGGTAGGGACCATCCGGGTCAACCGCCCGGCGGCGGTCGAGGGCGGCGAGCCCCTCCTCGAGACATCACCCCTCACCTGGGACGACGTCGACGGGGACGGCCGGCCCGGCAGTAAAGAGGTCTTCGGGGCTGTGGCTGTCTGCGCGAGGGAGGGAAATCTCACCGTTCTCGGCGATCCGAGCCTCTTCATCAACGCCATGCTCCCCGAGAACCCGGCGTTCATAGAGAATCTCCAACCGGTCCTGGTCGACGCCGCCCACAGCCGGACCGGCACCACAAGCCCGGTCATCAACACCATCGCCTGGATCCAGGCGACGCCGGGAGCTGCGACCGCGCTCATCGCTCTCGGCGTCCTGCCGGTTGCCTGGCGTTTTGGGAGGAAGAGAGATGAATAACAGTTTAGAAGAGCGTATCGAAACGATCGCAAATGCTTACGAAGAGATCCAGCTGATCGCCCGGCAGGTGGTCGTCGCAAACCAGCCTCTCATCGAGGAGATCTTCATCAGTATGGTCAGCGGCGGCCACCTCCTCATCGAAGGGGTACCGGGGACCGCAAAGACCACCGTCTGCAAGATCATCGCACAGCTGATGGATTATGAGTTTCGGCGGGTTCAGGGGGCCGTGGATCTCCAGCCTGCAGATATCATCGGGGTCAGGATATACGACAGGAATCGGAGCGAGTTTGTCCTCCAGAAAGGCCCGATATTCACGAACTTCCTGATGGTCGACGAGATGAATCGCCTGACCCCAAAGACCCAGAGCGCCCTTCTTGAGGCCCTGAGCGAGCGGCAGGCGACGATCGATGGGATGTCCTACCCGCTCAGCGATGCCTACTTTGTCATCGCTACCCAGAACCCCTACGACTCCGAGGGGACATTCCCGCTCATCGAGGCCCAGCGCGACCGGTTCATGTTCAGCACCGTCCTCAGTCATCTTGATCGGGAGGGGGAACTTGAGATCCTCCGCCGGGAGCGGGCCGGGGAACTGGACTGGAAGATCTACCGGGACCGGGTCGCCCCCGTCCTGGGACCGGATGAGATTAAAGCGATGGCTGCGACTATCAGGGAGATCCGGGTCGATGAAGCGGTCCTCACCTACATCCGTGACCTGGTGTTTGCTACCCGGTCTCACAGCGACGTCCGGCTCGGCGCGAGTTCCCGTGCATCTATCGCTCTCCTCGGTGGCTCACGGGTCAGGGCAGCCCTGGAAGGCCGGACCTATGTCATCCCCGACGATGCCCGGGCGCTCGCTGTGCCTGCTCTCCGGCACCGCATCCTCCCCACCCGGGAGGCGGCGGTCACCGGGGTTACCCCGGATCTGGTCGTCAGTGAGATCATCGAGAGTGTCGGGGTGTCCTGATGATCCAGCCGACCCGGACGGCCGGGGGGATCGCGGCGCTCGCCCTCCTCTTCGCCACCGCAGCCCATCTCCTCCTGGTGCCGGCTGCGGCCCTTGCCGCCGGGTCTCTCGCCCTCTTCCTCTTCTGGCGGGGGTGGCGGTTCGAGCGCAATCTTGTGGCCGTGGTGACCTCGCTTGCGGTGACCCGTGATCTCGACCGGACGATCCTCAGGCAGGGGGCGACGGCATCCGTCCGGGTGCGGGTCGACTGCACCGTCCCGGCTGGAATGACGGTTCACGTGCGCGATGTCCCGCCGGTTGTCGCGGTGGGTGATAGCCCGCTCTGTGAGTCCGGGGAGGCCGTGGCCTACACCATCCGGCTCATGGCGCCGGGAGAGACAGCGTTTGGCGGGATCGAACTCATGGCGAGGGATGCTTTCTTTACCCGGACTCTCCCCTGCCGCAGGTTCGATGCCCCACACCTCCGGGCCTTTCCCGTGGGAATCCCGGAGGCCGGGCGGGGCATCGGGTCGCGGGGAGAGGGTACCGAGGTGAACCGGAAGGCTGCGCTTGCCGGCCAGGACATCCGCGGGTTCCGGGCATACCAGAGAGGCGATGACCCGAGGCTGGTGGACTGGAAGGTCACCGCCCGGCGCGACTCTCTCTATGTCCGTGAACCGACCGGGCTTGAAGGCGGTGCGCCTCTCATTGCCGTCGATCTTCCGACCGGGGATCTGGAACGTTTCTCCCGGTTCTCGATGGCCGTCTACGGCGCTATTGAGGGAGCGATCACCTCCCCTGATGGCTGTTCGCTCCTGGTCGTCGCCGGCCCCGGGATCGTCGGGTTCCTCCCACGGGTTCTATCGAGCCAGGAGGCCTTCGCGGTTCTCGGCGGGTCGGGCCCCCGCAAACCCCATACCTTCCTCTACCGTGCACCGGGGCCTGTCGTCCTTGCGGAACGGGCACGGGTGAATGGACGGGGAATGGGACCGGAGGAGCAGGTGTTTTGTGAGCGGCTCGGCGGAGTCCTCTCGACGTTTGCGGGTGCAAGCTCCGCACCCTTTGCCACGGCAGTCCGGGCGGTTCTCGACCGGGCGAGGGCTACGGATATCTGGGTCTACTCCCTCCTCCTGGAAGGCGACAGGAGTCATCTTATCCAGTTGATCCACGAGGCAAAGGTCCAGGGGATGCGGGTCACCCTCCGGGCCCCTGCCGGCGCCGGGACTCTCCCTGGCGTCGATGCTGTGGAGGATCTCTGATGGCGGTTGACCGGCGGTTTGTCCTCCTCTGCGCCGGCGAGATCCTGGTCGTTGCCGTCGGGGATCTCCTCGCGGCCCTCGTCCTCCAGGTGGTCGCCCTCGCCGCATTCCTCGATGACCGGCGGGGCTATCCGGTCTTTGCCGGGGTGCTGGTCATCTTCGCGGCGATCCTCTCGGTGAGCGGCCGGGTTCTCCTCCCCCTGCTCGGCGTCGCGGGCGTTCTCGGTTGTGGCTACCTTGCTCTCAGCCTCCAGGACTACCGGATCGCCCGGTGGGCGCGGGGGGAGGGATGACTCAAGTTATCATACTGGATCTGGAGAGGTGGCCTGTTTGTTTTCTCGCTCCCCTATTTTTTCACCCGGTACGCCTGCATGGGGTGCCGCGGATTCTCGGGAATCGTGTATTCCAAAGTAC
>JAAZID010000180.1 GCA_012510295.1 Methanomicrobiales archaeon
GGTGCGCGCGCATATCCTGTCCGCCGCGCGGTCGGGCCGGACATGTGTCCTCAAAACCACTGGATTTCCGGACCAAGGGGAGGTGTCGCGAGTTCCGGTCCGAAACCAACCCCCGTGTCCGTGAGAGGGCACAGGGTCGATTTCCCCTGGAGATCAGCCGTACTGCTCGTGAACAGAGACCAGCGCTGTAAATCGAGGAGAACCGGTGAGGCGGAGGCACCGCCGACGATTCGATGGTGAGCACAGAAACGTTAAGGGGAGCAACACCGATGTCTCCATCGGCGATACCGCCTGCGGTATCCCGCGGGGACCGGGGAACTCGATCGGCATCGTGTCCCGGCTCCCACAGCGTGCCCGGAGGGCAATGGGGCTGTTGGCGCCCGGAAGGGATAGCCGTTGTGGTTCCATGGTCCCTCCCCGGGATGCATGAAAGAAGGTGAGAAAGTCATGAAAACATTGCAAAAACCTGCTGCAGATACTGCAGGAACCCCGCTCCGTCCCCTCTTTCCGATCCTCATGACCCTGTTCCTCATCGCCACGGCGATACCCCTGCCGGTCTGTGCCGATGAAACAGATACCCTGGCTGGGACCATCAGGGTGCTCACCGATTACCGCCGAGTTCCCGGGCTGGATGACGGACCGGCCGCCGACTACATCGCCAGCAGGCTGGAGGAGGATGGATATACCGTGCATGAAGAACCGTTTACCGTCGAAACGGACGCAGGGCCGGCCACGACCCGGAACGTCATCGGTATCAAGGGGGGATCCGGGCCGGGGATAGTCGTCATCTGTGCCCACTATGATGCTTATGGTCCCAACTGTCCGGGAGCGGACGACAACGCCGCCGGGGTCGCCGTGATGCTCGAGGTTGCGCGGGAACTCCAATCAGAGCCCCTGAATCGATCAGTCTACTTCATCGCCTTCTCCGGTGAGGAGATCGGGCTTTTGGGGAGTGCTAACTGGCTGAACCACCACGTGGATGTCAGGGATAACATCGTCGCAGTCATCAACATCGACTGCGTGGCACGCGGTGACGAACTCCGCGTCGAGACCCTCCCCCAGTACCGCTGGATACTGAACAGCGTCCCCGAACGCCCGGTAATTAGCCATCAGATTGGATCGGGTCTTGGAGGCGACCATTGGTGCTTCTGGGAGTCCCATATCCCCGCTGCCCTGATCACCGACAACAGCGGCTACACTTTGCGGCATACCCCGGACGACACGCCTGAGACCCTGAACCTCTCTCTGGCGGCGTCCTGCACCCAAGCAGTGACCGGCATGGTCCGGGCCTTTGCCTCCGCGGACAATGCGACCCCCCCGATAGTGGAAGGGTCAGTCGAGGAGAATGGGACGATCTGGTACACCGTTTCCGAACCTTCGGTCACGCACCTCATCATCGACGAGACCGACTTCGGTACTCTTGAGTCCGGGCAGGTCATCCTTCCACCGGGTCAGCACACCGTCCGGATCGTTGCCTACGATGCGGCCGGGAACCGGGGCGTCCTGGACCTGGAGGCCGATGTGCCCAATACAGGTCGTGGTGCCCTCGGCTCCAACCTTCAACCCGGGGGCATCAGCATCCCCTGGAAGCGGACGGAAGAAGAACGCGAGAAGTATGGCATGCAATGGTACGGCACGCCGTTTGTCTCCCTCTCCTACGACTGCCCGGGAGAGGAGGAGGGCGGGCCCCACATCGATGGTTACGTGGACGGCATCCGGATTACCAGGCTTGAGGACGGCCATTCCATCATCCATGTCCCGGGTCTCCACCGGTATGAGGTGGTGGCGGTCGCTGGCGGGGCAGCCGTAGGGTATGATGAGACGACGTATCTTGTCAAACACATGTATGATGGTCCTATGGTTTACTACATCCGGGGCAGCCCTGTGCAGGAAGAGCCGGACCTCGGGGACCCACTCCCCCTGATCCCGGTCGCGTGTGCCGTCGCTGCTTCGCTCCTTGCTTTTGGGTACTTCATCTCGCGGAAGCGGTAGGCAGAATGAACGACCGTATGACACACACGAGGTAATGTTATGGCAGCAGAACGAGTTTTCATCGTGGCCGGGAAAGAGTTCACCGACCACCTCAGCAGCCGGAAGTTCCTGGTGATCCTTGCGCTGCTCCTGATGTTGTCCCTGCTCGGCATGCATCAGGGGATCGACCAGTACAATCGGGATCTTGAAGTGTATAATCAGCAGCTACAGGCAACGGGAGATACCGCCGATCCGGTGGGGATGATGCCTGAACGGCCGTCGATCCTGATCATTTTCCGTCAACTGGAGAGTTCGCTGATGGTGTTCGGCGGCGTCCTCGCGATTGCGACGGGTGCTGATCTGGTCTCGAAGGAAAAGGAGTCCCGGTCGTTAAAAACCCTCCTCGCACGCCCGATCTACCGGGACGAGATCATCAACGGCAAGGCGCTCGGAGGGATGAC
>JAAZID010000181.1 GCA_012510295.1 Methanomicrobiales archaeon
CCTCTCCGGAAGGAAGTACCCCGGGGTTTGCAGGGGGGTCCGGAGGATCCCGGCACCCATTTCAGGCGCCGTGTGCGGATCAAGACCCGGATACCCTCTTTCCATCCGGGCATAAGCCCGGTTGATCTTTTCTCCTCTCGCTACCGATCACACCTCTGTGACCAGGAACCGCTCTTCCTCGTCCTCGGCGAAGTGCACCGTGATCATATCGCCTTCGTGCACGCCGAACTCCGAGTAGGGTTCGTTTAAGAGTATCCCCCGGAGTGTGGCGCCGTCGTCCGACTGCTTCTCCAGGCGGACCCAGACCGCCTCGGGGATGATCTCCTCGTCTTTTGAGAGCAGGACTACCGATACGTCGTCGAAGTACCCCTGCGCCCTGAACCTATCGAGGTCAGTCCTCTTTCGCACTTCCTGGATCTGCTCCGGTTCGTAGTAGATGCGCCACCTCTGCTCTTCAAGGAGCGCGAGATCGCTTGCGTCTCCATCTGACAGGAGCGTGTATCCCCCCATGTCATCGGAATGGAGTATGAATCCCTCGCCGTGGTTCTCAAAGCTCGTGGTGATCTCCGGCAGTCGGCCGGGCTCGACCCGGCAGAGGTGGTGGATGCGGAAGGTGACACCTTCCTCGTGGTCCACGTAGAAGATGCCGATGCACCGGTCTCTCTCCTGGTATGTCTGTTCCTTCTCGGAGAGGATGCGGGCTATGCCGGGATTGATCTCTGCAACCGCCCATCGGTATAGGATCTCCCGGTCGGAGCGGTGTGTCGTTTCGTCATTCATGGTACGTGGTATAGGGTCTTTGCACTCAGCATGAAAGGAGTTTTGGAATGTTCATGGAGATCTCTTGACTCCCGGGGTCTGTCAACCGTGGGTGCATCTGCGGGATCGTGGCTTACCTTTTCTGGTAGCGCCTCCGGGGGTGATATTGAAGGTCGTCTTTGAGCGTATCGTCGGTATCGCTACCGACGAACAGGATATTCGGGTCGGGATCGATCTGGTCAGGGCAGCGGTCATGCGAGCGGAGACGGATGGTCGCCGGCAGGTCACCCACGATGATGGAGAAGCCGCGGTTCGTGCGGCCATCGCGCCGGTGCTCCAGGCACGGGCCTCGGGGCTCCCGGAGGGGGAACGCACGATCCTCTACCGGATCGCCGAACAGGCCCGGGTGGGAGGTGATATGACCTCCGGGGCGATCTTTGAGGCGATATGCGGGTATCAGGCGATCGGGAGGTCGACCTACCACGAACACCTGAAGCAGATCGCGAAGGTCGGGATCGTCGATCTCATGCCCGGATCCGGCCGGGGGCGGGAGCGGGAGGTTCTTCTCCGCTACGACCCCGAGAAGGTGGCTTCAGTCTGCCGGCATCTGGACTGATCAGGATCGTCTATCTTCGTCATATCAGCCCTGGATTCGTGATCCAGGGTCTTTTTTTGGTTTTCGTGATCGGCCGATATGGTAACGCTTATATGGAACCTACCGTCTATTCCAGGGCCGTGGGCTCACCCTTTTAACGAACTGCGTCTGATGATAGTGTATGCGCCGGAGAGAACCGGTGCAGAGGAGAAATAAAGAAATGCAACCAGAACGAGATGGCAGCCTGGATCGGAAGGGCCCCCAAGCACTCCACCCGACTGCCGGAGGTACATCATCCCCGGAAGGGATAAACGTCACCCTGGTACCGCTCTACCTGATCCCGAAGGCGGTGGCAGATGAGATCCGCCGGCACGGCCGGCGGGTGCGGGTGATCCATGTCCGGCGGACCCGGAACCACCAGTACACGGTCGAGGTCGAGTGCATATGACACCGGAAGACGGGGTTTTAGCGTGCACCGCGGCCGGCGGGCTTGTTCTCACTGTCGAGGCCGAACGGTATGGGATCGCGCCCGGAGATGTGGTGGGCCTGATCTTCTCCGGCCGCCCGGCGCCGGTGGTCCGGACCCGGGAGGGCAAGGTGACGATCGAGGGCTACGCGGTGCTCCACCCGGCCGGCCGGGCGGTCGTGATCCGGACCGGGGAGGGGGCGTGGGTCATACCGCTCGTCGCGTTCTCCCGGGTGGCGCGCGGGGAGGCGGCGAGTGCTCCTCTTTTTGCGGGGGTGAGGGTATGAGTATCCTCTCCGCGGCAGAGACCCTCGCTGCCGGCGTGGTCGAGGTCCGGGCGCTCGCCGACGGCATGACGCACTCGGGCTACTTTGATGATTATGAAAAACTTGCCTGCGCGGTCGAGGCGCTCGATGCCGATTCCTCGATCACCGGGATCTACGTGACACTGAACGCCGTAAACCCGGCACTGCTCGCCCGGCGGGTGAACCGGATCAAGATGCGGCTCTCCCGCAAAGACGCGACCACCGCGGATACCGATATCATCCGCCGGCGGTGGTTGCCGGTCGATATCGACCCGGTCCGGCCGAGCGGGGTCTCATCGACGGATGCTGAGCATGAGGCGGCGATCGGTGCTGCAAGCCGGATCGCCGGCTACCTCGCGGAGCAGGGGTTCCCGGAGCCAATCAAAGCCGATTCGGGCAATGGCGCCCACCTGCTCTACCAGATCGATCTTCCAAATGATGATACGTCCCGGGAGCTCGTGAAGGGGGTGCTCGCGACCCTCGACGCCCTCTTCTCAGACGATGCGGTGACGATCGATACCGCGAACCACAACGCCGCCCGGATCTGGAAACTCTACGGGACCATGTCCCGGAAGGGCGACTCCACGCCGGTGCGCCCCCACCGGCGGGCAGCGATCCTCAGCGTTCCAGACGAAGTGGAGGCTGTACCGGTCGAACGGATCCAGGCGGTCGCCGACCTCCTCCCCCGGGACGAGCCGGCTCGGCGGAAGGGGGGGCGGGGGATCGACCTCGCCTCCTGGCTCCTGGACCACAACATCGCCGTCCGGAGCGCGAAGCCCTGGAACGGGGGGACGCTCTATACGCTCGCGGAGTGTCCCTTCTCGGGCGCCCACAAGGACGGCGCATTCGCGATCCAGTTTGCAAACGGCGCCGTATTCGCTGGATGTCACCACGCGAGCTGCGGGAGCGGCGCCCAGCGGTGGCCGGAACTCCGGGCGATGTATGAGAAGCGGAAGAAGGAACCATCCAGAGCAGAAACCGGGGTGCCGGAGAAAAGCCCTCCCGACGAATACCATCGCCGGGCGCTCGAGATCCTCACGGCCGGCGACCCGCTCGCCTTCATCCTCGACACCTTCAACAGGACCCACGTCGGCGACCGGACCGTCGCGGAGTGTCTCGCCCTCTCGATTGCGTCACAGTCGGTCGCGAACACAAACGGTCTCCATGTCGCGGTCTCGGGGAACTCCGGGAAAGGGAAGAGCC
>JAAZID010000182.1 GCA_012510295.1 Methanomicrobiales archaeon
CGCACCAGATGAGGGGACGCCCGGCCGGGCACGCGTTTTATCACCGCGCCACGCCAATACCATGGAGATGAAACTCCTCTTCGAGCTCTCCGGTGAGCACCCGGATCTCCCGATCGCGGAACTGGAGTGTGTGGGCAGGGTCCTCAATGCCCGACCCCAGGTGGCGGTCGCTGAGTCTCCGGACCCCGGGACCGCCGGGCGCCTTGCCCTGGCGCATGTGGTGATGGAGTACCTCGGGGAGTGCGAACCGACGATAGAGGCGTTCTCGGCACTCCTCGCCGACCTCGCCATCACGTCCACGAAGCCGTTTGCCGGGAGGGTGAAGAAGGTCCAGGGGAGCCGGATGGCGGCCTCACAGCTCGACCTGGAGCGGTTGATCGGGAGCCGGATCGACGGTCCGGTATCGCTCAAGAGGCCGGTAGAGGAGTACCGGGCAGTCGCCTCGGAGGACCGCTGCTACTTCGGCCGCGTCCTCCTCCGGATCGACCGGGGGGGGTTTGAGTTCCGAAACCCCATGCGCCGGCCGTTCTTCCATCCCGGTGTTATGATGCCCCGGATGGCCCGGGCGCTCATAAACATATCCCTGATCCGGCCCGGAGAACGGATATTCGACCCCTTCTGCGGCACCGGCGGTATCCTCCTTGAGGCACGCGAGATCGGTGCCCGGATCCTCGGGAGCGATTTTGACCCCCTGATGGTCGCCGGCTACCGGCAGAACCTCCCCGGGGCGGATGCGATGATCGCCGATGCCACAGCGATCCCACTCTGTGATCACTCCCTCGACGCGGTCGTGACCGATCTCCCCTACGGTCAGTCGGTCCGGATCCGTGCAGAGAGCATGAATGAACTCTATGACGGTTCGCTCGCCGAGATCCGCCGTATATTGCAGCCCGGGAGGCGCGCGGTCATCGTCACGCACCGCGATATCACCGATATCGCCGCCCGGCACTTCACCATACTGCAGGCACACGAGCAACGGGTGCACAAGAGCCTGACCCGCCGGATCCTGGTCCTCGCCTGACGATTCATCAGGTGCCGGAACTCTGATAATCCGGCCTCCCCTGCCCGGGAGAGGAGGCCTGGTAGCCGGCACCAGATTTTATGACAGGAACCGGTAAATTTCATTCATGAATGTAAATATTAAGCGCTACGGCCTCTACCTCATCCGGTGGCAACTCTCGACGCCGATCCTCGCCGGCGTCCTCTACCTGCTCGCGGGCCTCGGAGCGCTCACCGCCACGGTCATAGCAAACCTCATCGGCGGTCTCATATTCTTCTGGGTCGACCGGTTCATATTCACCTCGCAGGCGCTCGCCGCCCAGTGGGAGGTCCGGGAAGAGGTCAGGTGCGTGGACTGCGGCACGGTCGCCCGGGGCTACCGGCTGGTCAGGGCGAAGGACTACGACAGGACGGATGACCCGAAACCCGAGTTCCGCTGTGAAATGTGCTCGAAGAAGAAATCGGAAGATCTCAAGCGGCGCGGTGTCGAGCATTGACGACCCTGCAGGAGAAGCGCCGGGGATCCGGGTGGGGCGGTGGATTTACCATCTCTCCCGATGACCTCCCTGAGGCAGTCGGATGGAGCGCTTGCCGGGCCTTCCGATCCAGGCTCCCATATCGCTCTGGTTGTATTTCTCCTCTCTGCACAGGGATCTATTCCCGTGTATGCGCTGTTACCTGGCGCTGTTTAATAAACAGCAAGCGGCGTTGACCCCTGCAACATAACTTACCTCAATACAGAGGTGCACGATACCCATGCATGGTCCGACCCCAATAGATTCCTCACGGAAGCATGGGTACCCGGTGCACTTCAGGATCTTCAGGGATCTTCTCCCGGCATACTACCCCCGGATGGCGGGATCAGATCCCCACAGAGGTCAGAAGCATATATCCAGTCCGCCTCGGTCTAGAGCAAAACAAATGAATATAAATAAAAGTGCTACAACCTATTGTTGAGTCGGTTTCAGATGATCAGGGCCTACACCATTACTTCTGGAAAAGGCGGAACGGGAAAGACAACCGTCACCGCAAATCTCGGAACGGCACTGGCCCAATACGGCAGGGAGACCTGTATCATCGATACAGATATGGGTATGGCCAATCTCGGACTGGTCATGGGGCTTGCGGAGACACCGGTAACACTCCACGAGGTTCTGGCCGGGAAGGCGAGAGTCCAGGATGCGACCTACGAAGGACCATATGGCCTGAAGATCGTGCCAAGTGGCCTCTCACTCAAGGGGTTTCGGGATGCAGACCCGAAACGGCTCAAGGACGTTATGCACGATCTCACCGACCGGTGCGAATTTCTGCTCCTCGATACCCCTGCCGGCATCGGTAGCGATGTCGTCATGCCGCTCACGGTTGCAGATGAGGTGATACTGGTTGTGAACCCTGAGATCTCCTCACTTGTGGATGCGCTGAAGATCAAGATCCTGACGGAGATGATCGGCGGCACCGTCGGGGGAGTGATTCTCAACCGGGCGACACTGGAGGGCAACGATACGAGTTGGAGAAAGATCGAGAAGACCCTCGGTGTGCCGATCATCGATACGATCCCCGAGGACGCGCATGTGCGGAGAGCGGCGGCAGCCAGAACGCCGGTCTCCGTGAAATTTCCCGGATCCGAATCGTCAAAAGCATTCAGGAGGATCGCGGCTACGATGGCAGACATTCCTGCCCGGGAAGATCCCGAAACAGTACAGGAAGGATTTATTGAACGATTCGCGCGCGCACTATTCAGGAGAGAATGATAATGGACATGAATGCGATCATGATAGTCTTGCTCTCTGTGACCATCATCTGTCTGCTGTTTATCATGTACGTGATGTACGTGCGCATCCAGCAGCTCCTCACAGAGGTCGATTCACTGACGGGCAGAATGGAGATTACCGATAATGAACTCGAACATCTGACACGGAGCGTCGAAGAGTACAAAAGAACGCGTGTATAGCCTCGCCGCACCCCTCCTGAAGCGAAGATATATGTGTGATTCAGTCACATAGTATGAGGGAGGGGCCATAGGGTAGCCTGGCATCCTAGGAGACTGGGGGTCTTCTGACCTGCGTTCGAATCGCAGTGGCCCCATCGTACCATTTTTCTCATCCCCCGATCCAGTTAACTGCATCATGAGACTTCAACCGAGCTGCACAGATTGTCTGATCTCCCGTGTCGAGTACGAAAGCCGGCTCTGCATCGATGATGAGGCACGCATCCAGGAGATCGTCAACGCGTGCCAGAACCTGCTCAAGCGTATCCTCGAAGACCCGGTGCCCGCTCCTGTCATAGCGAGTCGGGTGCACCGCCTCGCGTACCAGATGATCGGCGATAACGACCCCTACCGCGCCTTAAAGAGAGCGAACAACGAGGATGCGATGGCAGTCTGCCGGCAGGTGCGTGGCGATCTCTCAACATTCCGCGACCTCGCGCTCGCGGCGGTCATCGGGAATACGCTGGATTATGGGTCAAAAGCCCACACCGTCACCGATAACTTCGTCGAGTTCTTCCGCAAGGAGTTTGCAGCGGGATTGACCGTTGACGATACCACATCCATAGAACCCCTCACATCCCGCGTGGTCTATCTCGCCGACAACTGCGGAGAGATCGTCTTTGATGCGCTCCTCGCGGATCACCTCACCAGAAATGGATCTCACGTCACCTTTGCCGTCCGGGGCGCACCCATCTTAAACGACGCGACCCTTGAGGATGCACTGGCGGTCGGACTCGATCGTCGCGTGGATCTGCTCACCACCACAACAGACGGGATTGCCGAACTCGGTCTCAACCGGGATATGGTCCCGCCGGTCCTTGCCGATGCCCTTGACCACGCGACACTCATCATCGCCAAGGGGATGGCCAACTACGAATCACTCTCGGATTGCCGCGACCTCCCCCCCATCGCCTATATGATGTCGGTCAAGTGCGGCCCGATCGGGGCCGATATCGGGATTCCGGTCGGTTCCCGGGTTGTACTCCTCCAGGAGTGAACCCGGCAGGAAGCGCGGGTCCCGGCAATCCACCGATGCACCCCATCAGATAGAGATCCTGTATATAAAGGAACCGATCATTTTTTTATGCTTTTCAGGAGAGATAACGGCTAAAAAACATATTTGGAGGGATATTTTACTATTATAAGTATTATAATCAACCAAATATTTACTGGAAAATATTATATAATCATCATTATAGAAACTGGATCGGGGTAAGACCACACCCAGCGATCATCAAATATTCGATTCCAGTCAGTGATCATCACAACCTACCACAAAAACACCTACACCCACCAGGCATCATACAACCATTCGGCCGGGGGCGGTCCACAATATGCGACGCCCCCACCAGTGATCAGTGTTCAGTGGATTACAACCAGGCCACGAAGTTCCGGGTGTGGCGCCCCCCACCTCACGCTTTTTCGTCACACCTGAGCACCATCCTCGGTGAGACACAATACAGGGCGGGAAAAACAACGATCAGCACCCCGACCACCTCGTAGAAGAGGAAAGGGCACAGTGGCACTCACCCAAAGATCTCCCGCGATAGCTCCAGCGCCTCGATGGCAGGCATCTTCTTCCCGGTCAAAAACTCGATAGCCGCTCCACCACCGGTGGAGATATGCGAGAACCGGTCCTCAAGACCGAGTCGCTCGATCGCTACGCCCGAGTGCCCGCCACCCACCACAGAGAACTCCACGGTGGAGGCGGCCCGCAGGAGGTCATAGGTGCCGATGGCAAACTCCTCCTCCTCAAAAAGCCCGGCAGGACCGTTCACCACAACCGTCCCGGACTCAGTGATCTCCTCGGTGAAGTTCCTGATCGACTCACTCCCGATATCCAGCACCTGGGCATCACCAGGGATAGCACTAACCCGGTACTCCTCCCGCTCCCCATCCTCACGGACGGCGACCGAGCGCGGCAGAGATATCCGGTCGCGGTAGACCTCGAGGAGCTCGCCTGCGCGGGCGACCTCGTCCCGGTAGCCCAGGTGATCGATGAGCTGGATCGAGGGCTGACCGATATCGTAGCCGGCCGCGAGCAAAAAGACGTTCCCCACCACACCGACGATGATCACCCGGTCGGCGGTCCCCCGCTCGAGGACATTCTTCGCGACAGCTATCGAGTCATCCACCTTCGTCCCACCGAGGACAAAGGTGATCGGACGTGGAGCGCCCAAAAAGACCCGGGAGAGGTTTGCGACCTCCTTCTCCATCAGGAGACCGGCCACCGACGGAAGCGCGAGAGGCATCCCCACGATCGATGGTTGAGACCGGTGCGCTGTGCCGAAAGCGTCGTTGACGTATGAATCGGCCATCGACGCCAGTCTCCGGACAAGGATGGTCTTCTTCGCCTCCTCAGGCTTTAAGGTCAGATTCTCCTCAGCAGAAAACCGGAGATTCTCAAGCATCAGGACATCCCCACGCTTCGCATTCCGGATAGCTTCCCGGGCGCACCGCCCGAAGATATCATCCACATACGTCACCGGGCGGCCGAGTAACCGTTCCAGTTTCGCCGCATGCGCTTCAAGCGTCGTGTAGTCCTTCTTGCCAGGCCTGCTCTGATGCGTCAGGACGACAAGCCGGGCATCCTCGAGCGCCTGCACCGTCGGCAGGTGCTCGCGGAACCGCTTGTCATCCAGTATCTGGTTCGATGAGGGATCGATGGGTGAGTTGAAATCCACCCGTAACATCACCGTTCCCGTCAATTTACCCGAAGCAGCAAGCGTACCGATCTCCACCAGGGATCACCTCTACCCCTGATCAGGCGCTCCTTGCCTTAATCTTTTTCAGGCGGAAGAGTTCTTCACGTTCCATCTCGTCGAGCCGCATCTTGATGAAGTCACTGGCCTCGGTGAGTTCCGGGATCACCTTGAACTCGAGCGCATTCACGCGCCGCTTGGTGCTCTCGATCTCATCGAGCAGTCGCTTCATGGTTGTCTCGATCTCAGCTGCCTCGATGACGGCCTCGACCAGTTCCTCAAACGCCTCCGCGGCCTCATCGATGACGGCAGATGTGCCGAGCATCCCGTAGCCGCGGTCGAGCACGCCCTTCCGCACCGAGGACGCCTCGATCTTGGGGACGACAACGCCCATGATGTTCTTGCTCGCAACCGATATGGCGGGGATGTCGGCCGTTGAGAATGCAGCGGCCTTCACCCCGATAGCACCCTCGACGGTCTCCGCGAGGGCGATCATCTCCATAGCGTGCTCGTAGCGCTCCACAAGTGCGCCACGGCTATCTTTTGCCTGTTGCAGAACCTTGAAGAACTCCAGGATCAGCCCATCGCGCTTCATCTTTAAGATGTTGTAGCCGCGCTCCGAGAGCTTGATCCGTCTTTTCAGGGCGATCAGCTCGGAACGGGTCGGCTTTATATCTCGTAGCGCCATCGGACTCTTACCCCTGTGCGGCTTTTCGGTACTTCGGGTGGTACTTCTGGATCAGTTCGCGGTCGATACGCACGAGCTGCTCTTCGGGCAGCGTCGCGAGGAGCTTCCAGCCGAGATCGAGCGTCTCCTCGATCGACCGGTCTTCATACAGGCCCTGCCTGACGAACTGGTCCTCGAAGAGGTCAGCGAACTCAAGGAACGTCTGGTCACGCTCGGAGAGAGCATCCTTCCCGACGATGGCCACAAGACCCCGGAGGTCGTTCCCCTCGGCGTATGCCGCGTAGAGCTGGTCCGATACCTTCTTATGGTCTTCACGGGTGTGCCCTTCACCGATACCGAGGTTCATCAACCGGGAGAGCGAGGGCAACACGTTGATCGGTGCGTATATACCCTTCCGGTGCAGCTCACGGTTGACCACGATCTGACCCTCGGTGATGTAGCCGGTCAGGTCGGGGATCGGGTGCGTGATATCGTCACCCGGCATCGTCAGGATCGGGATCTGGGTCACCGAACCCTTGACGCCCTTGATGATACCGGCACGCTCGTAGATGCCCGCAAGGTCGGTATACATGTACCCCGGATACCCACGCCGTCCCGGCACCTCTTCACGAGCCGCGCCGATCTGACGGAGCGCCTCACAGTAGTTGGTCATATCCGTCAGGATGACGAGCACGTGGTACCCGAGTTCGAACGCCAGGTACTCCGCCGTGGTGAGCGCGAGACGCGGCGTGATGGTCCGCTCGACGGCCGGATCGTCTGCAAGGTTTAAGAAGACGACCGAGCGCTCGAGGGCACCGGTCTTCTCGAAGTCGGCCATGAAGTAGTTGGCCTCTTCCCGGGTGATACCCATGGCAGCGAATACCACGGCGAACTCCTCGGTTGAACCGGGCACCTTTGCCTGCCGGGCGATCTGGAGCGCCACATCGTTGTGGGGCAGACCCGACCCTGAGAAGATCGGGAGCTTCTGACCACGGACGAGGGTGTTCGTCCCGTCGATCGTCGAGATCCCCGTCTGGATGAAGTCCTCAGGGGATGCCCGGGCGTAGGGGTTGATGGCTGCGCCGGTGATCTCGAGCCGCTTTTCAGGCACGATCTCCGGGCCGCCGTCGATCGGCTTCCCGCCGCCGGAGAGGATACGACCGAGCATATCCTTCCCGACCGGCATCTTGATCGTCTCACCGGTGAAGCGGACACCTGAATCCCTGCCGATACCTGCCGTAGTCTCAAAGACCTGGACGACCACGATATCATCGCTCGTGTCCAGTACCTGACCACGCTTAACTGTGCCATCGGCGGTCACGATGTTAACAAGCTCGCTGTACCCCACCGGCTCAGTCTTCTCGACAAAGACCAGGGGGCCCGCGATCTGTGTTATCGTTCTATACTCCTTCATGGTCACGCCGCCCTCATTGCATCAAATTCAGCTTCCATGTCCTTCAGGATCTTCTCGAGCGCCGGCTCGTAGTCCTTGATGAACTTGATCTGCGGAAGGTCATTTTTGCTCTTCACGGTGACGATCTGCTGCGGGGTTGCACCGCTCGCCTGAGCGACACGTGCGAGGTCGGCGTATGCCCGAATCGCTTTCATCATGTCATACTGCTTGGACATAGAGCAGTAGGTATCCACCGCATCGTAGGCGTTCTGTTGCAGGAAGACCTCACGGATCAACCTTGCCACCTCGATGGTGATCTGCTCCTCATCCGGCAGAGCGTCGGAGCCGACCAGCTGGACGATCTCCTGGAGCTCAGCCTCCTTCTGGAGGATAGCCATCGCCCACGCCCGGAGCGGATTCCACTCAGGCGAGACCTCGGTATCGTACCATTCGGTGAGCGAGTCGAGGTAGAGCGAGTAAGAGTCCAGCCAGTTGATCGCCGGGAAGTGCCGGCGCTGGGAGAGCTTCGCATCCAGTGCCCAGAAGACCTTGACGATACGCAGGGTGTTCTGGGTGACCGGTTCTGAGAAGTCGCCGCCCGGAGGCGAGACCGCACCGATAACGGAGACCGAGCCTTCGACACCGTTTAAGGTCACGACACGGCCTGCCCGCTCATAGAACTCAGAGAGGCGTGCCGCAAGGTATGCGGGGTAGCCCTCCTCGCCGGGCATCTCCTCAAGACGGCTTGAGATCTCACGCATCGCCTCCGCCCACCGCGAGGTGGAGTCGGCCATAAGCGAGACATCGTAGCCCATATCCCGGAAGTACTCGGCGATCGTGATGCCCGTATACACGGACGCCTCACGGGCCGCCACCGGCATGTTCGATGTGTTTGCGATCAGGACCGTCCGCTCCATAAGCGGTTTGCCGGTCTTCGGATCTTCAAGCTCCGGGAACTCGGTCAGCACCTCGGTCATCTCGTTGCCGCGCTCGCCGCAACCGATGTAGACGACGATCTCGGCATCGGACCACTTCGCGAGCTGCTGCTGGGTGACCGTTTTTCCGCTCCCGAACGGGCCCGGGATGGCCGCGGTTCCGCCTTTTGCGATCGGGAAGAGACCATCCAGGATCCGCTGACCGGTGATCAGCGGTATATCCGGGTTGAGTTTCTCCTTCGTCGGACGCGGTACACGGACCGGCCAGCGCTGGAGCATCGTGATCTCGGTACCATCCTCAAGGGTGCAGACGGTCTCATCAACCGTGAAACTGCCGGCCGCGATCTTCTTGATCGTGCCTCCCTTCGAGTTCGGTGGAACCATCACTTTATGGACGATATTCGTCTCCTGGACGGTGCCGAGGACATCGCCGGCTTTGACGACATCGCCTGCCTTCGCCGTGGGTACGAACTCCCATTTTTTCTCGTGAGAGAGGCCCGGGGCCGAGACGCCGCGCTCGATGAAGTCTCCCATCTTTTCGACGAGCACCTCGAGCGGCCGCTGGATCCCATCATAGATACTGGTCAGCAACCCGGGCCCGAGCTCGACAGCGAGCGACAGACCGGTGTTCTCCACCGGTTCGCCGGGCCTGATGCCTGCGGTATCCTCGTAGACCTGGATGATGATATTCTCACCCTGGATCTTGATGACCTCCCCCATCAGTTCCTCATGGCCGATCTTCACCACATCATACATGTGTGCGTCGAGACCGACGGCAGTGACAACCGGCCCTGAAATTCGTTTCAGGACCCCTTGAGTCCTGCTTTCTGTTCCTTTCTTCATTACTTCCACAGATCAACACCCACCGATCTCTTGATTCTCTCTCTCATCGACAGGCCGCCCTCCTCTCCGCCGATGGCGATCACCGTCGGCCTGACAGAGTTCTCGAGGGTGGTGCGAAGCCGCAGGGGGATCCGCTCCATGTCGCTACCCTTCAGCACGAGGATGCCAACATCCGTATCCGCAAGCACCTGATTGATCTGCTCGACCAGTCGCCCATCGGTCTCGACCGCATAGGTCTTCCTGACTCCAGCAAGCCGGAAACCGAGAACAAATTCACTGGTACCGATAACTGCGATCTCCATGCTACATCACCAGGTAACCGTGTAACCGCTCACCGGGAAGGTTGGCTTCCTTGCCCCTGGCAAGGGCCCGAAGGTTCGCGACTTCGTACTTCTTCTCCTCCAGGTATACGAGGACCGGGAGAACCGAGAACGGATACCTCTTTGACATCCGCTCCATCTGATCCAGCTGGACCCGGGTCAGCGCAACCTCAATCTCGTGGAGGTGCTCCTTGCCCCGGATCGCCTCAAGCGCGTTCAGGAGGGGGAGCGCTTTCATCTGCTTCTTCAGGGTGTCGATGAACTCATCCCGCTCCGTAATCCCTGAGAGCCGTTGCAGTTCCTCAACCGAGAACGAGCCGCCGGGGATCATCAGTTCCCGCACATCTTCATGGACGTGGCCGGCCCGGAGCCGGAAGAGGTTCTGAATATTCCTTATATCGATCTCAAGTTCGATATACTTCAGGAACATCTTCCCACCCTTGATACCTGCCCGGGCGTCGGCAATGAGCTGTGCATAGTAACCCTTGTAGAGCTCGTTCTCCAGGTGGGCAAACGATCCCGTTTCAAGTGCACCGGGAAGCTCCGCCTCAAGAACCGGATAGATTGGCTCCCCCTTGAGCGCCTCGACAACCCGTTCCGGTGACTCTTCAGTAAGGAGGCGGTCGAGAGCAACCTTATCCAACCTTCCGGCCGGAACCAGAACCTCTTTGATCCTGTCAGATCGCTCACTCTGCATCTTGCCACGCAGGATGGTGACGACGTTCTGTATATCCCAGCGGCGCAGGTAGCTGGCAGTGAAGTACTCCAGTTCCCCGGGCACAAGCTTCAGGATATTCTGGTACTCCTTGGCCAGGTTCCAGCTCAAAGCCACCTCGACGAGGTTAATACCGGAGAAGGAGGTAGCAAGTTCATCGATCTCAGACCGGTAGTAGGTATCGCCGATGAACCGGGTAATCTCAGGCAGGCCCATATTCAGCATCCGGAGATAGTCTTCGCGCGGAATCAACCGTGACCTCCGTACACGCATGCGGGTGCAGGCGTAGATGTAGTTGGTCGTGATTCCGCTACTTATCCCTGCCATGTATGAACTCCCTCACCCAAACAGGATGTCTGACGCATCTTTCAGGCCAGATTCCCAGATCTCATCCAGGAATGTGCGGTAACTGTAATCAACCATCAATTCGCCGTCTGTGCTCTCAGCGATGATACCACCAGGTATATCGACCGGCGCACCCGTAGTGTAACCCGATAAGGTCTTTTCCCGGGAGATGATCTCTTTGATTACCGGAGTATCCCGCGCGTTCGCGTGCACGACACCCTCTTTGATCTCTCCTGCCACCTTCTTCAGCAGTTCCGTGAGTGCTTCCCTGTGGAACTCAGCAGGCAGATCACCGACTGCAGCGAGCGAGGCCAGGTAAACCTGATCCAGGAGCGTCTTCTGGGCATTCAAGACCTGCCGTTTCACGACAAGGTTCGCTGCCGAGACCTCCTGGTTGATGATGTGGGTAGCCGCCCGATCTGCATCAGTCTCGGCTGCCATCTTGATCCCGGCAGCCCGTTCCTGTGCATCCCGGAGGATCGCTTCAACATCGATCCGGTTCTCAGCCCGGATCGCATCGGCCTCCCTTCGCCCTTTCTCCTGGATCTCCTTGATGACCGCCTCGAGCCCTTTGGATCCCTCGAGTCCCATGGTTCGCTCCATCAGAACAGAAGCAGTAGCGCAACCACAAGACCAAAGATTACAATGGTTTCGGGAATAACAGTCAGGAGCAGCACCAGACCGAATACATCACGGTTCTCGGCCGTCGCCCCGACTGCGGCAGAACCGACTGTCATCTCTGCAATACCGGATGCAATACCGGTAAGACCGACGGCAAGGGCTGCGCCGATCGCTTTCATTCCCATCTGCGATGCTTCTACCATTTCAAGGGTCATACCAACATCTACCATTTTTATTCCTCCATAAACTTAGATTTCATTCCAAACGGGTTGTACTTCTTGCCTCCACCTTTGTAGAACTTGGTGAAGAACTCAACGTAGTGAAGACGAATTGAGTGCAGACCGCCTCCGAGAAGGCCGAGCGCCGTGTTCAGCGCGTGCCCTATGAAGAGGACGAGAATGCCCATAATTATCGCGATCACGCCGAACGGTGTGATCGCCTCAAGCTGGGGGCCTATGATCATGCCGATCGCGATGTAGTTGACCACCATCGCGATAGCGACTGAGGATAGGCCCACCGCCACAAGACGGGTGTATGATAATACGTGACTGATGATCGTGGGAACCTCGACCAGCTCAAGTGCATTCTCCTGAGCGACGCCAAGGACACCTGCCAAAAGGACGACGATGCCCAGCACTGCGGCGGCGTTCAGTCCCATCACAACAACAGGAAGACCTGTCAGGTCAGGCATCATCGGGAGAGCATAGAACGCCCAGATCAGGAGGAGAATTCCCCACATCGTCGCGATCCATCCTGCGTTCGCGATCATCGCCTGGGTCGCATGCTTCCCACGATGAAGTTTTCGGGCGTTGACCATGCCGATGATGCGCCCGAGCGTGACATGCAGTATACCGATCCAGATTGCAAGGATCATGAGCTCGCTGATCTGAGGGGCATGCCCGGTCGCGGTTCCAATGTTCAGGTGCCGGTTAAAGAACAGCGCCGGAACCTCGATCCATCCGGTGATCCATGGGACCTTGAGCACAGAACCGAATATCTCGCTGTAGAGTACTCCAAATATGATGCTCGATACGCCTGCGTAACTGAGCACTTTAAGAAGCATCCTCCCCTCGTCGCCGGTAAAGAACTTCCGGAGCGCGAGGCTCAGGACAAGCAGGATTGCTCCGTAACCCACGTCACCGAGGATCAGGCCGAAGAAGATAGGGAACACGATGGCTACCATCAGCGTCGGGTCAACCTCCGAGTACCGGGGTCTTGAATAGATATCGATGAGCACCTGGGTCGGTGTTGCGAACGCTAGGTTATCGTACTCCACTGGAACCTTGGTATCATCCTCGATCTCCAGTTCCTCAATGTAGATCCGTCCCCCGGCCGCTCTCTTCAATGCTGCCTGGATACTCTCCGCGTGGTCATCGGGCACCCATCCTTCAGTGATGAAGGTCTCTTCCGTGGTAGCAAATCGCAACGGGGCTTCCGCCCGCTCTACATCAGCCGTGAGTAGTTCATCGCATGCTACCAGGAAATCGGTATACCGGTCCCGGATCTTCGCAATCTCCCCGTTTATCCGGGAAATTCCTTCGCCGGCCAGTCTGACCTCTTCGGCAGAGACCTTCAGGTTTTCCGCTGGAGTTCCATTCCCCTCGGGGACCGAAACTGCCTGGAATCCGGCGTTGAAAAGCGTCCGTTCAGTCTCATCGCGGTGCTCGTTGGGCACCACGACGACGATCATGTTACCGGTCACCTGGTCAGAGAAATATTTCTCATGTGGGACATCGATGGATACATCGCGCGAAATATGTCCGGTGAAGATAGTAAACCAGGAATATCCGCGATAGGATTCCAGATCCATCGGGAAAGCGGCGAAGGGCTCAAGCTCCCTCAACCGTTGTTCGTGCTTTTTCTGAGAAGATTCAAGATCCGAACGCTCCGCGACGAGATCTTTCACCGTCTTCTGGATGGTGGGAAGATCCTCCTGGATCATATCCCTGACCTTCGATGCGGGAATCTTTTCCCCGACTCCGACGCTATCGGGTTCTATCCCGCACACCTTCTCAATGGCCCTGACATCGATGAGCGCCGTGGCTGCATCGCCTGCTCCCGGGAGCGGGTGGCCGATCGATAACCATTCCGGGGACTCGCTCTCCGGCACAAAATCTTCAATATGATAGACATTGTGGCGATAGAGTTCCTTGATGATGGCATCGATCTCACCCTTCGGGGCCGCGATGAGCAGACGGCGCATCTGTTCAGGCCTTAACATGCAGCTGCTCCTTAAATCGTGAAACAATAAAGTCTACAGCTTTTGCGTGGTTCTTACTTCCCTGTGCTTTCAGCGCTTCTGCGCGCACTTCACCCTCCCTGACAATCTCTGCGTACCTGTTCTGCGCCTCGGCTCGTGCATCGATCAGACGCTGGCTCCTGTAATCCTCGGCATCTTTCTGTGCCTTCTGGATCAGGTTCTCAGCCTCCAGCTCAGCATCGGAGAGGTTTTTCTTCCTCTCAGCCTGCGCATCACGGATCATTACTTGATACTCTTCTTCAGTCTCCCTGATGCTTTTCAGGACATCGGTCTTCATCAAACCCTCCTTCTCACGGCTCATGAATAATTGATGAAAATAAGCATATATTTATTGTTGTTTGTCTGTTGGGTAATTTTCGGGATTTACGTGTTCTATCACCACCCCGGGAGGCAGGTTTTTCATCATAACACCGCCGGAAATCCCAGTAAGCGAGAGCCCGGAGAGCTCCATCGACGAACATATGAGGTGCTGTTCTGGATGAGTTCCCCGCTGAATGTCGCAAGCGAGCAGGATCTCCGGTGCAACTGATACAACCATCGAGAGTCGTTTTGATCCGGGATGGCCTTTTGGGAGGACGACGAGCGGGATATGGTACTGCCGGATCAGTTCAAGCATCATGCGCGCCTGTCCAACCGGACCACCCTCCGGCATGGAGACGATGATCAGGTCATCGGGATCGACTGCCTGGCAGTACTCATCATCAGGGGTCTCGATACAGAGAGGAAACCGCGAACCGGCCTTTCCTACGAGCAAAAAAGAGTTTTTCCCCCTGATGATCAGGAGATCTTCCTTGAGAGGGATGGCTACCCCGCTCGCTCCACCTGAAAGAGGCTTCCCGGAACCGTCATCCTCAGGCTTTTTCGACATCTTCAGACTGGCAGCTCGGACACATGGGCCGCTTTCCAAGGCCCTTGAACCGCTCGCCACACTCTTTGCAACGGTAATTCTCGCCTTTCACCCGCTCATCAAACTCGATATCGACAGGTCCACCGACTGTACACATGGGGTTTATCACCAGAGGAGCTATCTGGGCGGGGCGATATAAAACCCTATCGTAGCACCCCGGGAAGAGCCGATAAGGCCCCACAATGGCGCGATCAGCCGACAACAAACCCCCACCGCCCTGCTAACCCTACAGAAACACGGCAAACACTACAAACGCTATGACGATCATCGCTGCGGCGTGTTTGACGCCTGCCCGGAGCGAAGCCTCCCCCATCGCGCCGGCGATCAGCCCCGAGAAGAACGCCTGGATGAGGCATGCGTGGTAGAGGAGGCGCTCGAACGCCACGATAGCGATATTCTTGATGGGTCCCGAACCGGTCACGCCGGTGAGAGTGGGGGCATCGATCATGGTCACCATCGAGAGGAACCGGGTATCTATGACGATCACGACGAAGAGGAATACGATGAAGACCAGGTAGACGATGAGGGTATAGATGAACATCTCTGCCTGCCGTTCGCGCTTGAGAACCTCCGACATCGTCGCATCACGGGCCGCTATCGCGAGCACATCCCCGATATCACTGGTCATCAGGCTCGCTTTCGTGATCAGGGTGACCGTCCGGGCTATGGCGGGGGTGCGTATCCTCTCTTCGAACCGGATGAGCGCCTCCTGGATGCTCACACCCCACTCGAGATCACGTTTGATCTTCCTGATCTCGTAGGAGAGCATACCGAGGTTTGCCCGCACCAGGATCGTTATCGCCTGCACGAGCGTCAGGCCGACCTGGTTAATGCCAGCGAGACGATCCAGGAAGTCGGGGATACCCGCCTCGATCGCCATAGCCCTCTTCTGCCAGAGGTAGTGAAAGATGCCAAAAGGTATGAGGACGATCAGGAGCGCAATGACCAGGTGATCGTCCAGAATGTCGATGAGAACCTCAGGGTCGGGGTAGGCCGGGATCACAAAGAGGGTGAAGGCGATGTACACAAGCGCGATCGGAACTGTCACGTAAAATGTCCGGTTTGGTTCAACGAGGAACGCCTGAAGGGGGTGGCGCAGAAAGAACCTGATGTTCCTGACCCGGTCGTAGCGGAGCAGTTGCCGCGCGAGGGGATCCTCACCTTCCTGCTCGCTGACCCTGACGTCCTCGAACGTGCGGAGCTGCTTGATCACCGTGTAGCGCTCGACTTCTCCCGTTTTGATGGAGATCGCATCGATGAAGAGGATAAAGAAGAGCGACCCTGCCGGGATAAGGAGATAGATGATAGCCGAGAGGTACGTCACGGACGTGTCGCTTACAAGCCCCATGACGAGCATAACGATGATGATGAAGAGCGGACCGGCGACAAAGAGTGTCACATAGACCTCGGCCGCCATCTGGAGCGTATTTAAAAAGCCCTTCTGCTCGAACCGCGCCTCTTCCTGGTACATCCGTACCCGGACATCGAGGAAACCGGTCACATCCCCACCACTCTCGACCACAGAGATGAGATCCTGGAGGAAGTCACGCAGTTTATCTGATGGGGTCGTCTCCTGCAGGTGCCGGATCGCCGAGATCATGTCGTAGCCGAAGTAGTCGGTATCCCGGACAACGCGCCGGAACTCGTGGGCGACCTCACCATAAACCCGGGTCTCCCGGGCCACAGACCGGAAGATCTCCATCACCTCTGTCCCGCCCCGCCGCATGGCATAGATGTAGGCGACGGCGTTGTGGAGCAGAAGGTTAATCTCGGCGGCCCGGTTCTTCTTCAGGAGGGAGGGGTATACCCTGAAGAAGAAGAGAGTCGCGTAGGCGGCGATCACAAATATAACAACGCTTTCGACGATATTCAGGATAAGGACCGATGTATCGGTCAGGACGAACGCAGGCAGCCGGACGGCAAATACGTTATGAACCCTGATACTGATTCCCGGGAAGGTGGAGAAGCGCATCGCAAGAAACCCCGCAACAGCCCAGATGAGACCGAAGAGTGTGGATGTGAGGAGTGCCCGTATGACATAACAGTCGAGGGTAACCCCCATGTTCACCGCGATCAGGTCATCGCGGAGATTATGGTACTGCACCGGATTGCGCGCTATCCACCAGCGAGCGAATCTATTGAGCCGCGCACAGGGGTATGGTGTCACCAGGACAACCCGCCCGGGTCGGAGAGGGCGGCGAGCACCCGCCCGGGATCGACCGCGTAGGTCTGGATGACCCGAGATACCTCGCGGTAGTCCCGGATGCCCTGCTCATGCATAGCAAGGAGGATACGCTTCCGCCTCTCAAGCTCGGTCTCAAGGTCTCTCTGACTCCAGCCGCGGTACTCCATGATCTCATCAAATACCCGGGATCTCCCGGTGTACGAGAATGTATCGGCTACAGGGTCGTACTCAAAGACGGTGTTCACCAGGAGGTTGTTGGTGATCGGGTCGATTCCGGTGATCTCGACGATCTCCCGACATCGCCTCACGCGGTCCCGGCCGCGATACGTCAGCGACTGAACCGACATGATGTCCAGCGCCCTGAGCATGTTCCGGGGCACGTTGAGTGGTTCGTTCTCCAGGCGGTGGATCGCCGCATCGATACCACCGGCGTGCATGGTGGAGAACGTCGTGTGCCCGGTGTTCATCGCCTGGAAGAGCGTCTGGGCCTCACTCCCCCTGACCTCCCCGACCAGGATGTACTCAGGCCGTTGCCGCATAGCCGCCTTGAGGAGATCGAACATACCGATAGGAGCGCTCGTCCCCTCCGATATCCGGTCACGGGTAACGCTCGCGACCCAGTTATCGTGGTGGAGCGTGATCTCCCGTGTATCCTCAATGGAGACGATTTTCGCAAGCGGCGGGATGAAGTGAGCGACCGCGTTGAGCGATGTGGTCTTCCCCGATGCGGTGCCACCGATGAAGAGCAGACTTTTGTTGTTCTCGATCGCCATCCAGAAATAGGCCATCTGATCGACACCGAACGTGTTCGATTCTATCAGCTCGACAGGTGTAAACGGCTCTTCGCGGAATTTTCGGATCGTAAACGACGTACCTCGCGTGGTGATCTCATCCCCGAACGTGAGCTGTAGCCGGGATCCGTCCGGAAGGGTCGCATCCACAAGCGGGCTCCCGATCGAGACGTGTTTTCCCGAACGCTGGGCGAGCGTTATCCCAAGCGAGAGGAGCGCGGGCTCGTCGAACTCGATGTTCGTCCCGATGTTCCGATACCTCCGGTGGTAGAGGAAGATCGGAACACGGGTGCCATCGCATGATATATCCTCGATCCAGGGATCGTTCATCAGTGCATCGATACGAGACCAGCCGAGGAAGTTGCGCCTGAGGTAATACTGGAGTTTGAAGAGAGAAGTCTCCTCAAGGGATAACCCGTACTCGGTAAGAAGCGCCTGCATCTTTCGGGAGAGGACGATCTGTGGGTCGGAATCCATGTCATGGTCATCCAGGATCAGGACATCGCGGAGGTCTTCAAAGAGCCGCTCAAGGAGTTCGTACTCAAACTCAGAGAGTATCGGCTCGAAAAGAAGATATTCAGCGAGATAGGTCTGCGTGTTCTGGGCGATCACGACAAGCGAGAGACCTTCGGTGACCCAGTAGCTGTCGATCTCCTGGTAGTGGGGAGGGACTTCCGCGACAACGAGGGGGCCGTGTTCGGCGAGGTCGTACTCGTCGGGGAGGTCTTCATACTTCCGTGAGAAGCGCAATCGCCCGAGAATGCGGGAGAGACGTGGCCGGGCACCACCAGATGTATCCGTTCCGCCGGCAGAACCCTGGCCCTTCCCAATACGTTCTCTGATGGCCATGCTTGACTCAACCTCCCGGGTTTTGCTGCAGCCCTCCGGCGATCCATCGATACCCGGGTAGATGCATTTAGATCATACGAGATGTGGCGGGCTGCGCTTATTAATCTACTTTTTTTTAAATCCGGGGATGAACATCCAGCAGAGATTTATTTTCTGTCACAATGCCTCACTTGAGAGGAAGAACCAGAACGCTTTAACCGGTGGCTCCTTATATTAAGATATACTTATGCGTGATCGTCTTCGACAACGGATGCCGACCGGCATCGCCTCGCTCGACCCGGTGCTGGACGGTGGTGTCCCGACGGGATCGGTGGTGCTCCTTCTCGGGGAGCCGGGCGCCGGTAGTGTCGAGTTTGTGCAGACGTCGATCATCCGCCTCCTGGCGCTGAGGCGGGGTGGGGCGGGCGGAGAGCACCGCCTCCTCCCGGACGAGATATCATATGTGACGCTCACCCGGATGCGGGAGGATATCCTCCAGGAGATGGTCCTCTCGTTCAACCCCGAGATCTACGACCACCTTGCAGAAGAGGTCGCTTTCCACGATCTCTCGGAGATCTACTTTGATGCAAGCATCGTCCCCCCGGGCTGGTACGGGGGAGGGAACATCGTCGAGCGGTTGCAGAAGAAGCAGCGCAGTGAGAGAGGCGATGTCCTCGCAGAGATCGCCAGGGTTCTCGGCAAGGTACCGGAGAACAGCCTGATCATCGTGGACTCGCTGACGGATATCGCCCCGCCGCTCGCAGAGGGAGAGGGGTGGCATGCATTCATCGCTCTCCTGCGCGGGCTGCAACGGGTATCGAAACGCTGGAAGACCACCATCTACCTCCTGCTCACATCCGGTATACTGGAGCAGTCCAGAGAGATCGAGATCATCGATAGCGTCGATGCCGCTATCTTCTTTCGCTGGGAGGACACCGGCGCACAGCGCCGGCAACGAGTCATGTATTTTGAGAAATTCCAGGGCGTGATGCCCTACCTTGAGGATAAGAACCTGGTGAAGTTCGCAGCGAAGATATCGGCGGCAGGAGGATTTGAGGTGCAGAATATACGGGTGATCATATGATGAGAGAACGGGTGAAGTTCGGCGTCGAGGGGCTGGATGCGATGCTCTCGGGGGGCCTCCCCCGGGAGAGCATCTGTGCGATCATCGGCACATACGGGACAGGGAAGACGACATTTGCTCTCCAGTTCGCATATGAAGGGCTCTCGCGCGGCGAGAATGTTATCTACATCAGCCTTGAAGAGCGGGAGGAACTCCTCCGCGCCACCATGGCGCAGAAGGGGTGGGAGACGGAGGCGTTCGGCGACCGGTTCTATCTTCTCCGGCTGGACCCGACCGACTTCAACCTCGCGATCAGCAGCATCAAGAGCGAACTTCCCCAGCTCATCGAGAGCGTCGGGGCATCGCGGGTCATCATCGACCCGATATCGCTCTTTGAGGGGCTCTTCCTGGATGAAGCGGCCCGGCGACAGGAGGTATTCAGGTTCATCGAGGTGATGCGTGACGAGAACTGCACGCTCGTATTGACAAGCGAGACCGATACGTCAAACCCGGATGGGAGCAGGTACGGCCTCATCGAGTACCTGGCAGATACGGTGATCCTCCTGCGCTACATCCGGTCGGAGAAGCTCACCGAGGTGCACCTCGCCCTCGAGGTCGTGAAGATGCGCCGCTCGCCCCACTCCCGGGAGATAAAGCCTTTCGAGATCCTGGAGAACCAGATCATGGTCTACTCTGAAGCGAGCCTGTTTTAGAGAGAAAAAAGAGGGGCGGGATGCCGCTTATCAGAGCGTGATCCCAAAGATATGGAGCAGGACGATGACCAGGGCACCCGGGAGTCCGCCGAGGGCACATATGATAACCGTCACAAGGTTGATCTGGACGTCGGGGACGCCGAATAACCCCGATAGAACGTCAAAGGTGTTCAGGAGCCAGAGCGTGACGAGTCCGGCGATGGCGTTGATGAGGAGGGTCGTGGCCTTCTTCATGAGGTAGTATATCGCCGCCGCTATCGCCACTGCCACGAGAATTGCGATGAGCGCTTCCATCATTATTTACCAATTATCTGCTGGTTATTTAAGCGTATTGATGGAAGAGTCAGCCGCCCTATCCTTCGATCGTCCATTCCGAACCCCTCGATCTCACGGAGCATCTCAAAGACGTTTCCTGCAAGCATCGCGGTCCGGAGGGGGCGCGTCGCCTCCCCGTCCTCTATCCAGAAGGGGTTTGATATCTCCACCGAGAAGTCACCGGAGAATGGGTTTGCGGTGTGCGCACCGACGACCGAGTGGACTGAGATCGCTCGCCCGTAGCCCATATCCGATCTCCGCAGCCCGTCGATGACGAGATTATGGACCCCGATGCCAGGCTCCCCGGCCCCTTCGCGCACAGCGCTTCCCGTGCTCTCTTCGCCGTAGCGGTAGCCGGTCCTGAGATCGTAGGCGAATCGCTCAAGCACACCCTGATCCACGAATACCAGGTTCTCTGTGGGGACACCGTCTCCATCCCAGGCGGTGCTCCCCCTGCCGGGGGAATGGGGGTCGTCGTAGACCCTGAGGGTCTCGTCAAAGACCTGATCCCCGAGTTTATCGGCGAGGAACGACCGGCCTGCCTTCACGTTCCGGCCGGAGAGCGCCGGGATGAGGATATTTCCTATGAGGCTTGCGGCGGCGATGGGGGAGAGGATGACGTCGTAGCGCCCGGTATCGACCCGGTCGCCACCGAGGGAGCGGTAGGCAAGCGAAGCCGCCGCCTCCCCGACCGCCCGGGGGTTGATGTCGGCGAGGAATGGGGAGGCGTCGAACTCGTAACCCGTGGACTGCTCCCGGATCGCCTCAAGGGAGACCGCCGCGATCGTTCTCTCCATGTTGTATGCGACGCCGTTTGTGTTTGCAAGCTCCCGGTGTGATCGGCCGAGGTCGACCCCGCCGCCGATGATATCCACCGGGTGTTCCGCTGCGCCGGCGAGGAGGTCTTCGACCATGCCAACCGCATTCCCGATATCTACAGCGAGATCCAGGTCCGCCGAGGGTGCAGAGAACATCGCCGTATCCGGGACCGGAAGCCCGCCCCACTCCTGTGCTGTGGCGATCCTCCCACTCGCAAGCGCCGCATCGAGGCACTCCATCCAGCGGTCAGGGTCGCCGGTGCTCGATGACCCGATCCGCCCGTCCCGGATGGTTCGGATGGTCATACTCCAGGACTCC
>JAAZID010000183.1 GCA_012510295.1 Methanomicrobiales archaeon
CCCCCACGGTACGGTGTATGGGATGATGCCGGCGAAACGCACAATCAGGCCAGCATTCCGGGCCGGCCTTTCCGGGGATACCCTCTACGGTACGGTGTATGGAATGATGCCTGCGAAATGCACAATCCGGGCCGGCAGCCCGGGCTGGCTTTCCTCGTGCTTGCGCCCTTGCTGGGGATATCGCGACTACTGCGCCCCGCCCACGGGGGCGGGGGAGGAGCGCCGAAGGCGCGGGTGGGGTGGGGGAGATAGGAGAGCGGTGTATGGCGAGAGGCCGGCGAAACACACACTCAGGACCGGCCCCCCTGGACTTACGCCCTCCCCGGCCTCATGCCACGAGAACCCCCCCGCCTGACGATATTCACCGCGCTTTCTTGAGGGTAAACCGGAACGCCGCCCCTTCCTCCGGGCGCCCGGGTACCCGGTCTTCGACCCAGATCTTGCCCCCATAGCGTGTAATGAGGATCCGGCATATCGAGAGCCCGAGGCCCTGGCTCCCCCTCCTGCTGTTCTCCTGTTCAAACCGGAAAAATATCGTCGTTTTCGCGTTATCATCAACACCTGGCCCCGTATCGGCGACGGTGACGATGACGGCCTCGTCATCCCGTTCTTCGACCGCCACCGTGACCTCAACCCCCGGTCCGCCATGCCGTACGGCGTTGCCGATCAGGTTCGTGAAGACCTCAGGGAGAAGATCGTCGGCGAAGACCTCCATGGGTCGTCCATCGTAGTGGATGCGGAGGTCAGGAGAGTGGGCGATCTCATCGAGGATCACAGCATGGAGATCGACGGGTGCAGGCCCGGCCCGGTTCTCGTGGATCTTCCTGATCGTGGCGACATTTGCCGTGATATCGATGACCTTCCGGATCGCATCCTTCAGCTTCCGGGCGTGCAGGGCTGCATCCTCCTTGAGTTCATCGATGAGAATATCGGCGTAGATGTTTGCAACGTTGCTGGCGTTCCTGATATCATGGGTAAGGATATCCAGGTAGAGATTTGCCTCAGAGTTTGCCGCTTCAAGCTGGTGGTGGAGCATCCGCCGCAGGATCCCGGCTCCAACCTCCCGGCCGATGGTCTCGAGGAGCGCGCGTTCCCCGGAAGAGAAAGATTCCGGATCCCGGCTCCCGATGATAAGCGCCCCAAAGATATCCGACCCGGCAGCAAACGGCATGCAGGCAAGTGCCTCAAACCCGGTATTGCAGTCTTCTCCCCGCTTGATGTACCAGGGGTGGCCGAACCCGAACGTATCAAAGAAACTCTCAATTCGCTCAATGCAGTTATCCGGTATGTTTTGCCGGCAGTACGAGGTTAGCCGACCCTGCCTTGCATCCCGACAGTAGATTGCGCCGCCATCGTAACCGAGGAGGCTGAGCGTCTGATCGAGCGCGGTGTCCAGCAGCTCTCCTGTAGATTGTGCGGCAACCGACGTTCTGATGATCTTGTTGAGCAGAAAGAGATGGCGATTTCTTACCTGTAGCTCTTCCTCAGCGCGCTTCCGGTGAGTGATATCCCGCATGACAACCTGGATCGCGGGCTCACCTCCAAAGAACATCCGTGTACCTCTCCCCTCAGCGGGAACCGTCGTTCCATCGATCCTGATGATCGGCAGTTCGGTGAGCGGCGCCTCCTCCCCCTGCATATCCTGTGCGATGAGATCCCTGACCCGGGCCCGGGCCTCCGGGTGGTAGATCTCAACGACAGCCTTCCCGATGATCTCTCCAGGGGTTGAAGCACCGAGCAACCGCAGGCCTGCCGGGTTGACGTATGCTATTCTTTCGTCGCGGTAGATCAGGATCGCCTCGGCGGAGAGCTCGACGAGTGAGCGGTACTTCTCTTCACTCTCGCGGAGCTGCTCTTCCATAGCCTTCTGGGAGGTTATATCCAGGATTCCGGCAAGGGATCCCCGGAGGCTGCCGTCAGCACTGATGATCGGGGTGGCTGCAACCATCGTATGGATGCGGGTGCCATCTTTATGGAGAAACGCAAACTCAAAGACTTCGCGCACGCCCCGCTCCCGGCGTTGCAGGTGCTCCTGCATGCTCCAGGTATCCTCCCCGGCGACAAACGCAAAGACCGGCATCCCGATCATATCGGCGACTGTGTAACCGAGTATATCAGCCAGCCTCTGGTTGACGAAAGCTGTTATCCCCTGTGTATCCGCCACCCAGACGCCCTCGTTGAGATTCTCAATGAGGAACCGGTACCGATCCTCACTCTCCCGCAGGATCTCCTCCATCCTCCTCCGCCGAGGTGTTTCACGCTCGCTGCCGATATCCCGGGGGCGGATGCGGATGAGTCGCATACCCGGGAGCGACCCTTCATTCACAGTCCGGCATGAACAGTGGACCGGATCTTCCCGACCACCGGGTGACCGCAAGGTGCACGAGAATTCAACCTCCTTGAAGCGGCCGGAGAGGAACGCCAGGATCTTTTTCTTGCGCGACTCTTCGTATATCCGGTGCACCAGGTTGTGATAGATAAAGGAACCCGCGTCAATCCTGGAGGACATATTCTGGTCGACACCGAGAAGATGTTGAAGGTACCGATTGATGCATGTTATCCGGTTCTCAGGGCTGATTATGAGCACGCCCTCATCGAGCGCATCAAAGATAGCAGAGAGAGTGGGGGTATCGCTACGCAAGGGGGTGCATTCGTATGTCAACCGGGATCACCTTCATTGTCCTGTCAGAGATTTTTATTCAATCAAAGTAATAAAATGTACCCAATCGTGTCATATGGATCCGGTCAGGTTTCTGGGGTATTTAGGGTAGTATGAGGATATGGGGATAGATCGGTCGGGGTACAGGCAGTATGCTACCTCTCATGACTTATAAATCTATTTATTTCGTTCTGCGGGGCGCCTGGACTTTATGCATCCGGGATCTGCCTTGTGGGATGACAGGCCTCAATAAGGCGACTCAATGACGAGGACACAGGCAGCAGATCATGCGCCCACCAGGCCGGAGCTCAAACTCTCCTTTCAACCTTGAAGGGTCAGGTGATCACATTCCCGGACCGGAAATATGCCAAAAGACCATACTCCCCGCGCCAGTTCAAGGCTGGGAGGCGGAGAGAATCTCAAGGACTTCCTGTTTCGATAGACCGGAGATTGCTACGGTCTTTGATGTAGATGTGTGCCCGGAGACGATGCTCACGTCCGCCCGGGGTACACCGAACGTCTCTGCGATAAGATGTATGATAGCGCGGTTTGCTCTCCCATCAACGGCCGGGGCAGCTATCTGACAGCGGATACTCTTCCGCCACTCATTGTAACCTGCTGGAAACGCGGTTCTTCTGGCGCCCGCTGTAACGTCAAGCAATATGGTGATACGATCTGCGGTCCCGGTGATGGCATCGGCGTAGGGTTCCATAAGGTAGTTCTCCTGGAGAAGTGTCGCCCGACACTAACGAACGGTGATCACAGGCGGCTTGTGCCGGTCCTCACCCGATCGTACCCTATATGTCGGGCGTGCCTGTCGCGCACCTGGGTTGTCCCGTGGATCATATCCAGGCGTCCCGCCAGGTGATCACCCGGGGACCTATAAGATGCGCTGTATCGGCCCTGTGTTATTTATCTTATAGTGATAAAAATCCTTGTCCGGGGTACCACTCCGGTTGCGGTTCGTAGTATTCTCCACAGGAGTAAGCACGCCTGCCCCGGATGATCACCTCCACCGGGAATACGGCACCGAGCCCCTCAAACGGCGACCATCCGCACTTTGAGTGGAGCTGAGAAGCATCGATGCGCGTAACCTCGTCGGGATAGAGGGCAAAATCTGCCCGGTCCCCTGGCTCAAACCCTGCCCGGGGGATGCCGAGGATGGCGGCCGGCCTCCAGGATGTCTTCTCCATAACCGATGCAAGGGTTATCCGGCGCTCCCTGACCGCAGCCATCAGGAGCGGTGTCATCGTCTCGACCCCGGGGACACCGGAAGGAGCGGCCTGGAAGGGCAGAGCCTTCTCGCCGGGTGTATGCGGGGCATGGTCCGAGGCGATGATATCGATCCTATCCCAGCAAGACCAGAGGTCGCGTCTGGTCTTTTCGTCCCTGAGCGGAGGGTTCATGCGGGCCCGGGCATCGTCATCCGCAAACATATC
>JAAZID010000184.1 GCA_012510295.1 Methanomicrobiales archaeon
CATACTGGATAGCTACCTCACCGGAGACCGGGTTTTCGCGCCTCAATGAGGATGGGCGAGCGGATGTGACGGTGATCGGCGGTGGGATCGCAGGGGTCACCACAGCCTTTCTGCTGAAACAGGCGGGACTGACCGTCATCCTCCTTGAGGCTGGCCGGATCGTCAGAGGTGCGACAGGCTATACGACAGCAAAGATCACCTCACTCCACCGTCTCATCTACCGGGACCTCGTCGACCGGTTCGGGAGCACAAAAGCACGGCAGTATGCGGATGCAAACCAGGCCGGGATCGATATGATAGCATCCCTCATCCAGGAGTACCGCATCCCGTGCAATTTCGAACGAAAATCCGCATACACCTATGCAGAATCAGAGGAGACCCGCGACCTCGTTGCGGCAGAAGTAGACGTGGCACGGAGCCTCGGACTCCCGGCGGCGTTCACCGAGGAGATAGGGCTCCCGGTGGAGACCCATGGAGCAGTCGTCCTGGAGAATCAGGCGCAGTTCCATCCGCGAAACTATCTCCTCCTGCTTGCAGGGCATCTTCCGGGGGATGGGAGCTATATATTTGAGATGACCCGTGCGGTGGGCATCGAAGAGCAGGGCGATGAAGTGCGGGTCAGGACCGACCGGGGAGTGCTCTCCTCCGACCATGTGGTCCTTGCCACGCACTACCCGATCTATGACCGTCCGGGCTCATACTTCGCGCGGATGCAGGCCTCTCGCTCATACGCCCTCGGGCTCCGGATAGATGAGCCCTTCCCGGAGGGGATCTTCATCAACGCCGGCGGATCAGTCCACTCCTGGCGTTCACAACCCACCGCGGACGATAGCGAACTGGTCATCGTCACCGGCGAGGATCACGACACCGGGAAGGTAGGCGATACGCGGGCACGCTATAACAGGCTCGACGAGTATGCGCGCTCGGTCTACCCGGAGAGGACCGTTGCGTATCACTGGTCTGCGCAGGACTATGTCACGGCCGACCGCGTCCCCTACATCGGGCCGCTCGCAGAGGGACACGAACGCATCTTTGTCGCGACCGGCTTTGGAAAGTGGGGGATGGCGGTCGGTACGGCGGCAGGGATAATCCTCTCAGACCTTATCCGGGGCCGCACGAACCCCTGGGCCGGGGTCTTTGATCCGGCGCGGTTTGAGGAGCGACCAGAATACCCTGAGCAGGTGCAGAAGAAACTTCAGTCGGTCGGGGGGACGATCACGGTCGATGCCTCCTGGTTCGACCGGGAGATCGCGGCGGTACCGCCCGGCGAGGGAAAAATCATTGAGGTCGACGGGCAGAAGGTGGCAGTCTACCGTGATGGACGCGGCACCCTCCATGCGCTGGACCCGACCTGCATGCATATGGCCTGCACCGTCGCCTGGAATAACGCGGAGAAATCCTGGGACTGCCCCTGCCATGGTTCCCGTTACGACGCTTATGGGCGAGTGATCGAGAGCCCGACAGTGAAGGATCTTGCAAAAAAGGAGATCGTGAAGAGATAAGGTGAGTTCTTTCACCTGACCGGAGCACCGCGCAGAAGCGCGCGGAGACCCTGGAGTTCCACAGCTCACGAGGGAGATGAGATCCTGCCCTCTCCTCTCTCCTGTGGTGGTGTCTACCCCCGGTCTTGCCACGCTGGGAGACCCCGGAGAATAACATTATCCCGGCCCTCATCTGCGGGCGGGGTTCATCCCCGGGTAACGCAATTCACCCGGGGAGCGAGGGGGAGCATGAATACGCGGATGAGGAGGGGGGCGAGTCTCCAGACCCTCCCGGGCGCCGTAGCCGGCAGGATCCAGGAAGGATAACTATATATTCAGCCGGCTGCACATTCCCATAAATGTACCTCATAATCCGCTGTCCGGGCTGCAAAACCTTCACCTACGTGGACCGTTACCAGCGCTGGAGACTCTGCCCGACCTGCGGTGAGGTGATCGATATCGGAAAAGTGCCTGTCTACCTCGATACCGATGATTTCCTGGATGCAGAATGCGTGGTAGAGCAGCTTGAGTCGTACCTGCACCGGACCGGAAAGAGAGACCTGACGGAGAGCGACATCCAGAAGCTACGGACCCAGTATGTCCGGTGGGTGAAAAACCGGATCTGATCACCAGAGGCGCCCGCAGCCAGGACAGATGATACTCACTCTCCGCCCACAATGCGGGCAGTACAGGCCTGTACGCTCATTGCTTACGAGTGGCCTCCCGCATTTCTTACAGTGAATCGGGGCCTCAAACCCACACTCGTGCCTGACCATCAATCCAGATATTTGTAGTCCTTTACAAAAAGATTTCCCTTTCCCCGGTTCGCTATATCCCCGGTGAAGCGGATAAGCGTCTGCCCCTCGTGCCGGACCGGCCCAATCTTCTTGAATGTGGGAAGCAGGGCATGCGCGGTCCCGTAGATGTAACAGGAACCTCCCTTCATGTTCGCCGCCGGGCGACTACAGTCTCCGTGGATGATGAGCGTCCCGTCGCGCATCTCCGCCCCGGCCATGTCCCCGGCATCGCCGTGCACGGTCACAATGCCGCCCGCGATGTTCTCAGCCAGGAAGTCACCGGTGCGGCCGAAGACCTCCACCGCCCCGCCGGTCATACCTTTCCTCCCGCCACGGTATCCTGATGCACAGTAATCGGCGGCATCACCCCGGCAGAGTATGGTCCCCCCCGCCATCTCCCGGCCGAGCCAGCCATCGGCGCTCCCATGGATCTCGATGGTCCCGCCGCTCATGAAGTTCCCACAGTGCATGCCGATGTCACCGAGGATGGTGATCTTACCGCCGTCCATATACTCGCCCACCCGTTTGAGCCGGAACAGGCCATCTCCGGATATGACGATCTCAACATCTTCCGGGTTGTCGGCTTCGCCTTCTACGGAGACCGAAAAGATCTCATTGAGGCTGAGCTCCCGGTTCCCCCGCCAGACGGAGAGGTCGGTTCCGGAGAGGAAATTCTTCGGGATGATCGACTCAGCCTCGATCGGTATGAATGATCGGGCAACGGGCTTCATGGTAAGCGTGACCTTCATATCTCTGCCTCCGTCTCGATGCACCGGCTCCGGTTCACGTACTCATCCTGCACCGGGTAGTTCCTCATCCTGACCGTATAGTAG
>JAAZID010000185.1 GCA_012510295.1 Methanomicrobiales archaeon
CTCCAGATCCGCATCAGAGCGGATCAGGATCTCAAGATCCCCGGTGCCGTAATACCCCTTCCCCCTGACGTCCTGGGTGAATCCCGGCTCTAACTCTATCGTATCAGGATCGATCTTCACCCGGATAGCGATCTCCCCTTTCTTCTGGATGCTGACACAGGCAAAGTTCTTGAACCGTTTGAACGCGACGTAGTTCTTAAGCACCTTTGTCTGGACGTCGTCGCCGAGTGCCTCGATATAGGCCTTCAAGGCTTCAAAGCGATCCCGGAGATCTCCATCCGAACCTGTGAGGTCTTCAGAGAAGGTTGGTGCTATACGAACAAAACCCGGCCCGGTGCCTCCACCGGATGATGGGACCGAACCCCGGGCTGCAGTCGCGTTCACGAGTTCAAATAACAGGAGATCGTCGCCGAACCTCCGGTAGCGGATGAGCTCGATGTTCCGGTTGATCTGCTGGACGGCGTGGGTATCGTACTTCGTGAAGTCGCCGGCGATGCAGAGGAGCCGGGGGTTGCTCCAGTCCAGCCGCTCCCCGTAGCCCTCCCCCAGTCTCTTGAGGACCATCAGCTCAAACTCGGCCTTGTGGTCGAGGAGCCAGTCGAGGTAGTAGAGCCCCTGGTTGATGATGTTCTCGTTGATGGCACGCTTGTACTCGATGATGACCGGAAACCCGTTCTCATCGATGCCCAGGGTATCGATGCGGCCGGCGTGCGTCTTTCCGGTCGAGTACTCGCTCTCAAGAAACGTTATCCCGAGGATAGACTCCAGGTTCTCCTCGATGTATGTCTGGAGAGACTTCTCAAGCGCGACTGAAGAGCCTTTGAGTTCAAGCGCCTCCGGTCCATCGGTGCGGAAGATGCGGATATCTGCCATCGACTCACTCCCGCAGGTACCGGCCCCCGACCGGGACGAACCGCTCCGGCTTCTCCACCGCGTCGTACTCCCGGATATCCTCAAGCTCGAGCGCCATCCAGGGGCGCTTCCTCACCTCACCCTTCCTGACCCGTACCCCCTGCCACCGCCCCTGGCTCTCGACGTAGGCCTCCACCTCCTCCCGGGTGAGGAAGACCGCATCCCCGAAGGTTGCGAAGAAGGAGAAAGGGTCGTCATCGATGACGATCCGCCTGATCGTCGCCTCCCCGGCGTAGCCGGTATCCTCCCGGGACTGGTAGAAGACGAGTCTCATGCCGCTTTTGAGCTCCTTAAAGACAGTGGCAGGCTTGATAAAGACCGTCTTTCCTCCGGCGAAGAACCGGGGCATGAGATCCTTTGGGACCGGGAAGGTGACGCCGGTAATCCCGGACATCGGTTATACCTCCTCCCCGGCGCGCCTGAGGATGAGACGGTAGTCTTCCGCCGGGATCTCGCGCATGGCCTGTCGGAGGTGACCGCTCCACATCTTCTTGTTCGTGATGAACGCGAGGTCCGGGATCAGGGGTTTGAACTCCAGTGGTTCGGCGAATACCGCCACCGGCCGGATCTTCATGCGGTAGGGAAAGACCTCATCGCCCATATGCAGCGGGGTGGTAAATATACGGGTGTGATCTTCGAAAGGATCGGCGATGACCTCATAGGCCCCGGTTATCGCCGGGGGATGGAGGGTGTCATCCTCTTTCGCCTGCCGGGTATAGACGAGGAGGGTATCGCCGGGCTTCACCCGGTGCATGAGATTTTTGTTCCGTTTTGGGACTCCCCAGATGTGCTTCTGATCGAGGATCTTCGCGTTGGCACGGTTCGAGGAGGCGATCCAGTAGGTCATAGTATCAGGATATTATCGGGCTATATATAAATCATGAACGTGTCTGCCCATCTCTCACAGGGATCTCCTCCTTCCATCGTGGGTATCAGGCGCCTTTCCCGACGGACTGGTTCAATGGCAGAACACCCCGGGGTGCCCGGCGCAGTCTCCGGCCGGCGATACCTTGTTATCCTCCGGATGACCAGATCGATCACAGGAATCTCCGATCATATCCCATCTACAAAACTCCGGAGGAGAATGAACGCATGTCCACCCCATATGTTAACCCGGTATCCCCGTACCCGCACTGGCAACGGATGATCTACCGCCTCCCGCGCCCGATGACCCATGAGGACGTCGCCGCTTTTGTCAGGCACCAGGATCTCTACCGCAGGGAGACCGCTGCAGGAGAGATCCAGATCATCCACAAGTTCGGCATCGTCGAGATCAACTGCATCATCGGTGAGCGGGCGGTAGAGGTCTGGTTCGCTCCCGGAAAGGATGCCGTCGCAGCAGAGTATGTCGATGCCCTCCTGAGCACGCGGTTCCCCTGAGGGGCTTGCGAGGTAAAAAAGGGAGAAGAGGCCCTCGCAGGATCACTCAGTCCTTACCGATCACGACCTCGGAGGCCTTGATCAGTGCGTAGACCTCCGCTCCTTCCCTCAGGTCCAGCTTCTCGGCCGAGTAGGTCGTTATGACCGAGACGATCTCGATTCCCCCGGGGAGGGCAACCGTCACCTCGCTGTTGATGGGGCCTTTTTTGATCATCTTGACGTTACCTTTCAACTGATTCCTCGAGCTCACTTCCATACTTATCACCACATGTAGCGGTCTCTACATGAACATAAGAACCTTGTGATGGCTCCACTGGATTAAACGGCTCCTCTACCAGCTCTTTCTCTCAAACAGGGGCGATCACCCGATCGCCCGGGTTTCGGGCTCTTTCCAGGCATCCCCCGCCGGTGCGGCCTCTCCTTTCCCCTTGGCCCACCTCCACCCCGGGGGAGGGATGTGGATCTCAAACCGGGCCCCCCGGCCCGCTGTCCCGGTCTCGCGTAGAGCGATATCCGTCACGGACAGGACATCCCGGGAGAACACCAGCCCAAAACCGCTGTTCTTCCCATACCCGTAGGTGAATATCTTCTCTTTTTCGCCCTCCGGGACACCCTCCCCGTCATCTTCAACCGCCACAACGAACGCCCCCTCATCCCGTTC